>JAPKDK010000381.1 GCA_028872645.1 Verrucomicrobiota bacterium | reverse complement strand
GAGGATGGCGACAAGTTGATGTTACATTTGAAATTCAAACTGGCTGACGGACAAGTCATTGATGACACACGGGAAAACAAAGAGCCCATGGCCATTCCCGCAGGATCGGAAATGCGCTTGAAAGGATTGGCCGAAGGCATCGCCGGGATGAAGAAGGGCGAACACCGGACAGTGATCGTGCCGCACAAACTGGGTTTCGGAGAAGCCGGAGCAGGCGGCAAAATTCCGCCCTTCGCCACTCTGATTTTTGAACTGGAATTAACAGATGTGAAGTCCGGCAAAACCCCCACCACCGACACCGACAAAAAACTCATCAAATCTATCATCGCCAAGCTAGAAAAAGATCATCCCAAGGCAAAACTGGTCACCACTAAATCCGGCCTGAGCTACGTGGTTACCAAAGCTGGTGCGGGCGAAAAAGTCGGCAATGGCAAAAAAATCAAGGCGCACTATGCCGGCCGTCTGCTTGATGGCACCGAGTTCGATAGCTCAGTGAAGCGAGACGTGCCTTTTGAATTTGTGGTTGGGACAGGGCAGGTCATCAAAGGATGGGACGAGGCATTGTCCGACATGAAAAAGGGCGAGAAGCGCACCCTCATCATCCCCCCCGCCTTGGCTTATGGTGAAGGTGGTCGGCCCCCAGTCATCCCTCCCGCCGCGACGCTCGTGTTCGACGTGGAATTGGTGGATTTTTAGAACGGAAACTTTTCAAACGGCAGCGTGGCGATCTCCGCATTTACGCTGCCGTTTTTTGTGTCCACCCGCAGCGCAGTGCCCAGTTCAGCCGCATCACGGTGGATGATCGCCAAGGCGGCCTCCGGCGCAGAGATAACACTCGATAGCTTGCCGACTTGTTTTTCGCCGAGAAAAACCGCATCGCCTTCCGCCGCCGCGCCGTCCAGCCGCAACCCGCGCAGGATGCGGTTTACTTTCCCACGTGACCGAATGCGCGAGATGATTTCCTGGCCGATGTAACAGCCCTTGGCATAGCTGATGGCCCGCGCCTCGATGCCGCATTCGGGCGCGAGATTATCAGAAGTGAAATCCTTTCCAAACCGCGGAATCGTCGCCAGCACCCGCGCTTTTTCAAATGCCGCCTCACTACACAACGGCGCGTGCTCGGCCAAACGCGATTTCAAATCTCCCAATGCATCCATCGGCACAAACAAATCAAACCCCACCGAACCCAATCGGGGCTGATTAATCACAAAAATTTCATCCGCAGTTTTTGCCAGCGAAAATTCTGATTCCGGCGCGGGCAATTCCAGCGTCGCCAACACCTCTGCCGCCTTTGGCCCCTGCACGCTGAGTAAACCAAAATGCGGTGCCACGTCGGCCACTTCCACATCTTCGGCAATAATGAAACTTTCCAGCCGCACCTGCACCGCAGCTGCCAAGCCCGGCTCGAAGTCCAAGAGGATTTCCTCCGCCAATCGGTACGCGAATAAATCGCTCTCCATTTTACCCTTCGCGTTTACCAGTGCGGCGTAGCAACCGGTGTGTTCGGCGAGGCCGTTGATGTTGTTGGTCACTTGTCCGTGCAAAAACTTCGCGCGATCGACTCCCAACAGACATAACCGCGAGCGGTTGGAGAGGTCCAGTAACCCCGCCGTTTTCGTTAGTGAAATAAACTCATCATCCACGCACGCGATTACAGCACCTTTTTGCTGACAGGCCAAGGCTGCCTCGTTAAAGTCGGCCGCTATGCATAAGTTGGTTTTGCTGCGTCACGGTCAGTCACAATGGAATTTGGATAACCGGTTCACCGGTTGGCACGATGTGGATCTCACCGATCAAGGTCGCGAAGAGGCGAAGGCGGCGGGGCGTGTGCTCAAGGAAAACGGATTCGCTTTCGACCAAGCTCACACCTCATTGCTCAAACGTGCCATTCGCACGTTGTGGATCGCGCTGGATGAGTTGGATCAAATGTGGCTGCCGGTGCGCCGCGATTGGCGCTTGAACGAACGCCACTACGGCGCGTTGCAGGGCCTCAATAAATCCGAGACCGCCGA
>JAPKDK010000087.1 GCA_028872645.1 Verrucomicrobiota bacterium | reverse complement strand
TCGGGTGGGTTATTTTCATAACATGTTTTCGGGGCATTTGGTGAGCAACATAAACATTGAGAACCTTACGATTGACGGCGGACGCGACAAAGCCATCCCCATGCCCGGCCATGCCATGCGAACGGCAATCTGGATAACCGCACCTTATTCATACGCGAACGGGCCGACTGGAAAACCCTCCAGTCATGTTACCGTGCGTCACTGCTCCATTAATAATTGCTACGGCCGCGCAGTCGCTTTTTACCATGTTGTTGATAGTGCTATTATCGGGTGCCACATCGGCAACCTGAATGATGAAGCGATCGATTTCGATCATTTCACAAGACGGTGTCGGGCGATCGGCAATACGGTTGAAGACGTAACCATTGGAGTAGAGCTCAATGATGCCTCTGACTGTGAGGTGCTCCACAACCGTATTCGGGGGGCACGGGTTGGAGTACGAATCTGGTGGTACAGCAGGATTAAGCCAATCAAGCTCAATGAAGGGAACCTGATCCAACACAATTCCATTCGAGATGTTTCCCGACTTGCCATCTATATTGGCCCCAAATGCCACCGTAACCAAGTGGTGCAGAATTTCTTCAGTGGAAAAATTAATGTCATCGAGCCAGACAACAAGATCGCTGATAACACTCACCAAAAGAAAGATTCCCCATAGTTTATAACGCCCGGAAGCATTTACACCAGAGCCGGTGAGGCGTAGGGTGGCGGAAATGAAGCAGATTCTATTAATGATTTCAGTGGTGGCGTTGAGGGGGACGTGGGAAACCAAAGACTGAATTAGAGGCGATCAAGCCAAGGTCAGCTGCTGCAACTCTGGAACCGTAAGCAATAACCGGATGCCTGGCTGAGCAACGGAGGGGGGGCAGGAAATTGCTAATCCTTGGCAGAGGCGTTAGGCGATCAACTCGTCCAAGCTGCCGGTGCTATCGGCGAAGGAGTCAGCCTTTACGCCCATTCGTTTCTGAATGGTGACAAAGAGATTGGCAAGCGGAACGTCACTGTCGAAGGTGAGATATTGCCCGTGCTTATATCCCATGTTTTTGCCACCAGCGAGGATCAGGGGATAATTGTTGTTGTTATGGGTTTTGCTGTTGCTGCTTCCGTAAAAAATACTGGTGTTGTCCAGAACGGATCCGTCACCTTCTTCCATCTGGCTTAGTCGTTTGATTAAGTAACCCAAACATCCTGCCTGATAACGATCCCATTTGCCTTTGTTTTCAGCACCCAAGCCTTTACCGGCTCCATGAGCCAATCCGTGGGCTTCCTTATTGAAACCAAGGAGCATTGGAAACTTGTTCGCTATAGAAATTGCCCCATGCATGCTCGCAAGCTGATAAGTTGCAAAGCGCGTAGAATCGGTTTGGAATGCAAGGGCAATCAAATCGAGCATGGTGTGAATTAGTTTGCCCGGGGTCTCATTGTCCGCATCCAGGCTAAGCCCCTCAGCATTAACTTTTGGTCGGGGGACCTTGAGCCATTGAGCTGAACGCTCAACGTCCTGCTCAATCTCTCGCACGGAAGTCAGGTATTGATCCAGCTTGCCTTGGTCTGCCTTGCCCAATTTGCGCTGCAGGCTTTTGGCCTCATCGAGTAGTAGATCGAGGTGACTTCCGGTACGGGTGAAGCCTTTTCTCTGGGCGTCAATGGAGTCTCCTTTCAATCCGAACAAGCGCTCGAAAACAATAGCCGGGCGGTTGAAGGACGGAATGGGCTGTCCGGTTCGGGAGTAAGAAAGTGTGTTGGCGCGAGTAGGCATGCCGGTTCCGCCGTCTGAAGAGAGGACGAGGCTGGTGAAGCGCGTACTTTCCCCAAGCTTGTGTGTGCGTGCCATGAACTGGTCCAGAGAAATTGAATTTTTCAGTCCGGTAGTAGCAAGGTTGAGTTCCTCGCCGGTGAGGAATGTATCCCCGCTATCGTGCCCACCGATCCGGCGAACCTTGGGATGAGAAAGTCCTCCCAGAATCGTGACTTGGTCGCGAAAGGGCTCAAGCACTTCAAGGGATTTATTGAAAGTAAAGTCCCTCCCTGAACCTTTGGGAAACCAGTTCCATTGGCCGTATTCTCCATCTTGTTTGGGTAGGCTTACGCCATACGGGAAATAGATGGAACAGAATCGACGAGGAGGCGATTTTGTCTGGGCTCCCGCAAGCGACTCCATCCAGGGCAACGCGAGTGATATACCCGCTGCCTTGAGCATGGTCCTGCGATTCATCTGAAGAGCCTTTTGATTCATAATGGCGTCGCTGTGACTGTCTTTTGGAAGGTACATGTTTGTGGGCGTTATCGCGATAAAAAAGACCGGCTCGTAACGATATTTCCCATCAGGTCAGCAAGTTGATAGTTGTTCTTGGCAAAGCTTGCGCTTAGTTCTTCGACTAGGGGCTCGTCCTCCAGTTTAAGGGAACGACCCAGGGCATAAGTTAATAATTTCGATACCAATGCATGAGCAAATTGCTCACGCCTTTCGTTGAGCAAGAACTTCTGGAGGTCGGCCAAACCTGAGATTTCATGATTCCCCGGCAGGATGGCTTCGGTGGAAACGGGCTTTTTTCGACGAGCGGTCTTTTTACGCAAGAGACCGATCGCATCATATCCCTCGAGGGCAATTCCCCAAGGATCAATGCTTCGATGACAGTCGGCACAAGCCTCCTTTTTCCGATGAAGGTCGAGTTGTTCACGAACGGAAAGTTTTTCAAAGTTTGGCACGCTCGTTTCCAGACCGGGAACGTCGGGAGGAGGAGGATTGGGCGGATCGTGCAGGAGGCGTTCCCTGATCCAGACTGCCCGCTTGATCGGGTGCGAGTCTGCTCCGTCAGACCCGGCGAGGTGGGTAGAGGCATGACCAAGAAGACCACCCGGGCGATTGGTACCCTTGAGCGAAACACGCTCGAACCTCTGAGATTTCGGGCCGCTCAACCCATAGTGTTTGGCTAGAGTAGCGTTAAGCATGGTGAAGTCAGCGGCGAGGAACTGGAGGGCAGAAGAATTGCTGCGGAGAATTTCCCTGAAGAAAGCGAGAGTCTCGCCAACCATATCGGGCTTTAATCGGTTGTCAAAATTACGGTAGTATTGTGGGTTGATGGCCACTCGATCGACGCCTTCTAGATCGAGCCATTGCATGCTGAACTGTTCGGCAAAACGGTCAGCCTTTTCGTCCGCAAGCATCCGGGCAAATTGTTTTTTCAAAACGGACGATTCCAAGAGGCGCCCTGAATCAGCCAAACCGGAGAGCTCCTCATCGGGTAGAGAGCTCCAGAGAAAATAAGAGAGTCGGGACGCCAATTCATGAGGGGAAAGCTTCCGGGATATTTTGGCTAAATGCGGCTCGCTCAGGTAAATGAAATTCGAAGAGGCCAAGGCGGCGGCAAGGGTTTCCTTAAGGGAGAGAACATCAGAACCTCCCTGTTTTTGGATCTTCGTGAAATGTGCAGTCCATTGGTTTAGCTCTTCCTCGCTCACCGGCCTGCGCCATGCACGCCGGAGGAAGGCGTCCAGGACTCGCCCAACGGATTCGCTCGTGCGCAAATCCTCACCTGCAGGAACAATCCCACGGTGCAAAGGAGGAGGCCATGAAGGGTAGTCGTGCCTTATGAACTCTACTGACTCGATGATAATACGTGGGAAATCAGGATCCTCGGGATACTCCTGGATTTTCCTTTTCCTAACCTTTCCATTAATTTCCTCCTCAATAACCTTGTTGACCGGTTTTGTGGCCGGCTTGCCGTCAATCAAGGCGTTCTGCAGGGTGATGACACCATTCAACTTTTCTGCAGGCACATGGAGTTCGGGAAGGGGAAAGAGTTCGGCTCGACCGGAGATTTCATAAAACTCCGGAGTCGTGGAGGGGATGGCGATTTCACCAGCGTCACTCATAATGTTTAAGGTCAGGCCCGAAACGAAATACCCGTATCGAGCAAAAAGGATGGGGACGGGTTGCCCAGGTTTGCGGTCCGAGTGTGCCTTGATTCGAATGGTGAAGAGGCCCGTCCGTGGTAAATCTTTGATCGATCCATGCCAGAAGTTTACCCGACCCAAGCGATCGGAGGAATTGCCTGTGAACCGCTTGCTGCCCGGGCCTTTTACTTTCCCTGTATTTCGCTCTACCTTTGTAACCGTTCGTTTCTGTTTTCCCCCTTCAACCAGAACGAAGCCTAAGGCTTTCCGCGCAACCTTGAGGTAATTCTCGATTAGCAGGGCAGACATCTCGAGGGAGGCACCGTTGTTGCGGAATCCATCGGCGGAAATCGCGTCGGCAGGAAACTCCCTGCTGTAATCCATGTCGAACCCCAACAGATCCGTCATGGTATATTGGTACTCGGCACGATTAAGCCGTCTTAGCACCGCCTGTCCACCTGCATTACGTCGGATATCAGCTGCAGACTTGAGATCTTGAGTGATCCAATCGGTTAGCGTCCGCCGTTCTGAAGCCGTTAAAGGAGGCTCTTTTTCAGGCGGCATCTCCCCCAGATTAATTTTATTTAACGCATCATGCCAACGCTCAGCCGAGGTCCCCCGAATAATGTCTGGGTCAAGCGTGTCCAGCCTGAGATCCCCCTTCTGCTTTTTCTCACCGTGACATCCAAAGCAATGTTTTTGCAACACGAGGAACACCTCCTTCCGGTACACCTCATCGGCGTGTATCTCGAAGGCAAGCAGCAACAATAGAATGAAACCCAATCGCTTCATCAGAGGGAAAATCTTAACAAAAAACACCTTATTTGCCGATACAAATCAGTTCGCGGATGGTGTGAGCAAAGGCGCGACCGCCAGCAAAAGAAACACTCGCACGTGTCCACGATTTACCGGCTACTCCAAGATCATTGATTGCCATCACGGCTGAGGCATCCAGATTGGCCGCATTCCATTTTATAATATACACAGTACCGTTCATCACCGGCACATAAAGATGATCGCCGGCCACCGTCGGTGTGGGTGAAGCAATGTGTCCCCAGCCATTACCGTGCGAACGCTTATCACCCACCACCTTGAAGCCCCGCGAATTCTTCAAATCACTGGCAACAATCGCCTGATTCTTGAGTTGTGGATCTCCTTTGGCCTTGGGCTCGGCATACCACACATACGCATCCTTTTGATCGGGTACTCGGGCCAGCTGCAGTGGCAACTCAAGGCATTCCACTTTTCCGGTTTCCACATTCACGCGGCCAAGCCACGGGCGCACATAGCTGCGGAAATAGTGATATTTCCCCACCAATAAATTCGAGTTCTGCGTAATAAGGCGCTTGGCTTTGCCTTTGTCCAGCGTCTCGGTGCGCATCGCAATCTGGTCACGCAGTGTTCGCACCGGTACATCTGCCACAAACGAAACACGCCGATCAATCTTACCTGTTACAGCGTTCACAGAAAGATGTTCGCCTCGGTGGAAAACATGAACCGCCCCCTTATGCAATCGATAACTCATTGTCGCCATGAAGCCTTCTAAAGGCAGCGTCCAAAGTGTCTTACCGTTACGAAGATCGACCATCGAAATACCAAAAGGTTTCTCTGGTGGCCCATGCCCACCCCCGCGCCCCACCACGGCCACCGGTCGCCCATCCGCACGTGTTTGTGGCATGGTGGCCATGCCCATATTCACACCACACTCAGAAGTCCAGATGATCTCACCGGACTTTATATCCAACGCCTGCAACTGCGTCCACATCTCCTTTGGAGAATCCGCATACTTGTGTGGAAAAACTCCATTGGGTTCCGGCGGATAAATCTGACGCGTGAACACATATCTGTTCCCATGCAAAAACGGCAGCGTACGACCGACACTAAGTAACGGCTTGGACCACAGGGTTTTACCTTTAAGATCAAAACAGGTAATACGCCCCGAGGCGTTGAGAAAGATCACCCGATTACCCGCCACCACCGCGGGAGGCGCACTGCTGTCACTGAAGCACCCTGAAAGACGTAGCGGATGTTTGCCCACAATTTCGCGCTTCCACAGCACCTTTCCGCTGCCTGCGTCACAACACCAGGCAATGATGTCCTTGCCCAACGTGGAATCAGTCTCTACTGGTTTCAAGGTGGAGAAAAAAACTTTACCCTTGGCAATCACCGGCGTGCTTTGGCCTGTCTCTGGCAGCGTGATTTTCCACGTGATATTTTCCTCCAACGCCACACTCCAATTAATGGGTGCATTGTCTTCAGAACGGAAATCTCCACCACCCGCTGCTTGAGGCCAATCAGCAGCTAAAACAACAAAGGGAAGACACAAAAGATGTGCAATAAATCGTTTCATTTGGCGCACAGTAGATATCCCAAAGTCTCCCACAGGTCACGCCGGAAATGCGAAAAAACAACGTTTTGGGTCTCGATTATAATGGATTGGCTGTGGAGACAAGGGATAGGACCGACTCTTTACTTATGTTACAGGAAGCGTTCAGGCTTCCCTTGCAAATCACTGCGCCCATCTTTCGACTAGCCGCGCTTCCGCTTGCTCATCTGGCTCCCAGACAAGCAGAATATCGTATCGAACCTCAAATGAATAGACTGACCCGAGTAGGGCCTACTGTTTTAAGTTCAAAGTTCGTTTTAGTTTTTGAGTGGTTTCATAAACCATTCGGAAGCATGCGCCTGCAACCAGTGCGTCCAGTCCGACATGGAGCCAGCCGATACGGGAGGAGAGCAGCGGGCCGAGGCAGCCGCATTCGCCCTTGAAGCCTTGGAGGCGCAGCGTGACGAGGAGAAGGGTGAAGGTGAGGAAAAGCGCGCCGGCCACGAGCGCTGCGGGACGTGCGGCAAGGCCGCTGAGGAGCAGTGCGCCAAGGCCCAGCTCAAACCACGGGAAGGATTCGGCGAATAGAACAAGCAGAGCGGGGTTGGTGGACAGTACCGGCAGTTGTATCGTGTCGAGGGTATTGGTGAAGTTGTTGAGGTCGCCGAGTTTTAACCAGCCTGAGTAGAGCAGCAAGCCGCCGGTAATAATGCGGATGACCAGTGGCATCCAAGCGCGTGACTGCGTCGATGGAGTTTCGGTTTCCATGTTAACGAGGCATCTCGACGGACCGGAGGTCGAGCCCCAGGGATCTGAGTTTGGAATAAGCCGGGTGTTCGCCGCTCGGGGGGAAGATGATGTAGACGGGCGTGCCCTCCAAGCTTTCGAGGAGTGGGGTGAGTTTCTCCCATTCAGGGCTGTTGGATTGTTCGGGCACGATCACGGCGCCGTTGGGCACGGGGTTTTTATTGCGATCATCGGTAGGGCGAAGATCGACAATGACCGCGAGTCCTGACCGGGAATTTTCTATAGCCAAGCTATAGTTGATAGTCCGGGCTAACAAATTGATGGGCTTGGACAGTTCGGCGTGGAGGCCGGTGGCGCTTGGCATGACGAGCGACAACGCCGTTAGTCCCGCCACGGTGAGTAGTGCCCCTAGGCCGAGTGTGCGCGGAGTTTCAGCGGGCGAGGACATGGATAGAAAAGCTCGGTTCGAGGATATTGGCGATGGGGAGGTCTGTGCGGATGCGAAGGCGGGTGGCGCGGAAGCCCTGCGGAGCACCGCTGGGTACTTCGGCCCTGAGGGTGAGCCGATGTCGGCGTCCCTCGTCCAGCGGCTCAATTTTAATAATCTTAAAGGCATCGTCGTGTAGGGGGCGGGTCTCAAGGATTTTAAAAATGGCGTTGCTGTCGCTAGCGAGAATGAGCTCGGTTTGCACGCTTTTGCCAGGGCGTGCCACGCCGAGGAAGTGCCGGGGTTCGTCGATCCACTGCAGCGGATGCCGTAGGGTGCAGTAACCCTCCACCTTGTGCTTGCGGATGGCGGGATGGTCTGTGGAAACGTCGAGGGTGAAAGAAAATTCCGACTGCAGGTGGTCGCGCGGAGTGGCGGTGAGGGCAAGGTTCCAACGGGCGGAGCGGCCATCGGCGTCAGGCTCCAAGGGGCGGGCCTCGACCGTGGCCTCGATGCCTTTGAGCTCTGGCAGTTTGGTGGTAAGGATTGTAAAGGGCTCGCCGTCGCCGGCAGTGAGGCGGACGGTGCTCGAGGCGGTCTGACCCAGACGCATTTCTCCGAAGTCGAAGCCTGAGGGTTCCATACGGACGGTTTTGATGCCTTCGGATGCAAGCTGGATTATTGCGCGCGGCTGGTCGGGGTCGTTGGAGTCGATGTAAATGCGTGATGACCGTCGGCCAGTACGTACGGTGAGCTCGGCCTCGATAGTGCCGGTGGCATCGGGTGGCAGGTGGGTGCGCTCTACCTTGGGCACGGTGCAGCTGCAGGAGGCGGAGATTTTGCGGAGGATCAGCGGCGCGTCGCCCACGTTGCGGATTTTGAAACGATGCGTGACCTTTTCGCCGGACATCATGGTGCCAAAGTCGTGGGTGTCGCGGTCAAGAAAGATCCTGGCGCGCGGCTCACCGGCGGCCGACTTTTTGGTCGAGGCCGGCTGCAGGACGAACCAGGTTATGACACCGGTAATCACCAACGCGAAGAGCGCCCACTTCCAAATTGTGTCAGATTTGGCCATGGTGGTTCGTGTGGTTCATGGAAGCGGAAAAGTATCACTGCTGCCGCCACATGGCAATCCCGCCCTCACCAAGGCACAGATTGCGGAAAAAGACGTTACCGAAGAGCAAAATCTTCAACAAATACATCACGAAGCAACCCGCTCACCCCTTCCATCCCCCAACAGCATTTACACCGGTGCCGGGGAGACGTAGGGTGACGGGAATGAAGCAGATTCTCTTGATGATTGCGTTTGATTGCGGCCCAGCGTTGGTTGACGGCGGGACGAAAGCGATAGGAACGCGCTGTGCCCATGTGGCTGTCGTTGACGTGAAGGAAGGTCCAGTTTTGGAAGGGGGCGTTGGGTATGACGGTGTCCGGCGCAGTTCAGGGAGGGAGGTTTTACGCCGCAGAGATGGGATCCCATCTCTGCGGTGTACGCATTCAGGCCTTCGGTTTGATGAAAAGGACTTCGGCGCGGTCGATCCAGCCCGCCCGCAAATCCACGCGAAACCAACCGTCACTATTCTTCTTTTCAAAACGCAGCGGCGAGCGTCTACCAAATTGTTTCAGATCGTATTGCGCCCAGGTCTTGCCCATGTCGGGCGAGTAGATGAATCCGGTGAAGTAGGGCGAAGCGGGCGCGTAGTGAGCCGAAAGCATCACGCCGTCCTGAATGATCATGTTCGCGGATTCATACAGCGGATTGAAAAGCAGGGTGTGCTTTGTCTTGTCGGGGAGGTCCTCCGGGGCGCAGCGGAAGATGCCGCGATCGTGAAACTCACCGGCGGGAACGCGGCCGTTGGCGTCGGCGGCCCAGTAGAGCTGTCCGTCGACAAAATTGATGCCGCCCGACTTGAAGCGGGAGTTGGAGTTCGCGGACACGATGGGCTTCCATTCCCAACTGTCGGTCTTGGAGTCGTAAACGCCGCGCATCCAGTGGCACTCGTGCCCGTGTCCGCGATCGATGTCCCCCGTGCTGGCGTAGAACGCATTCTCGGCGGGATTGTAAGTGACGCAATGTATATGCCGGCAAACGACTGAGTTGTCCGGATCGCCCAACCGCTTCTTTGGATCGGCTCCCTTCTCCTGGAAATGCGGGTTCTGTCCGAAGGAATAGGCGATCTTCACGGTCTCTCCCTGATCGGTGGAATAATAGATGTTCACCGGGACGGCGCCGCCGCGCACATTGCAGTAGTTGCCCCACACCAGCATTTCCTTGCCGGCGATGTCCCAGGTGTGCACGCCGTCGAGCGGATGGAAATACCAGCCGGGCGCATTCGGGTTCTTGGGGGTGTGCGGAATGTAGTCGTCGCCGGCGGGATCTTTCACCGTGATTTCGCGAAACGACTTGAGCCGATCAGAACTGAGAAAGAGCTTTGCCTGTGTCGCGAAGAGAATGTTCCCGTTCTTCAGAAAACAACTGAAGGTGATGTTGTCCGCGTCGGGAAAGGCAATGCTGCGCGTCCAGGTCTTGGCGTTGTCCTCTGACAGGTGGATCTTTTCCTTGTCGAAGCCGAAGGCCTGGTTGTCGCGTTGGGAATCGATGTAGGGCCCGGGCGGCGCGAGGCGATACCAGAAGTGATCGGTTTCGCCTTCGCGAGGCGCTGCCGCGCCGAACGCGCCGTTCGGAAACAGGCTGATGGTTCCGGCGGCGGCGGCTGTGGTTCCAAGGAAGCGTCGGCGGGAGATTTGAGAAGTGTCAGAGAGGTGTTTCATAGAATGTGTGGAACGAGAAGAAATTATCACAATTTCTCCCTCCGCCAAGCTGGAGTTGTTATTTCGTATCCACGTGATTTTCATCGGTTACTGGCAATTAACCGCCCTGAGTTTCAGAAGGCAATTGCCTGAGCCAAAAAGCACAATGCTGTTTTCTGCTCCGCTGTCCGTTCTTGCTCGTACTTCTCCTGATGTTCATCGATCAGGGCTTGTGCCTCCTTGTGAGGCGTCGGCCGAGGTCATCCAGTAGCAGGGCCTTCTTGAACCTGCGTTTGCAGCAGTATCCAAAGAGTTGATGCGTCATATTGGAGACGATCCGACTGTGTCAACACACGCCACAAAAGAAGCCGTCAAAGTTACCCTCACAGTAACCAGTGAGTCGAGTCATGGAATTAGTTCTGCAGATAAAGAGGGCGACCTTGTTGGTTGAAAATTCTTAATAGGAAAACTTTCACACTGTTTCGTTTGGCCACAGAAACTTCTTCTCACAAGGCCCTAATCCCACGGTCGTGCAATGCTATAAACGCTGTACCAAAGGCGGGACACTCG
>JAPKDK010000380.1 GCA_028872645.1 Verrucomicrobiota bacterium | reverse complement strand
TTTTTGGGCGCCCCGAAGTTTCACCTCAAGATGAATCCACCCCGCATTTGCCGGTGAACCCTTACGGCGTGGCCAAATCCTTCGCCACCCACATGACGCGCGTGTACCGCGAAACCCACGGGATCTTTGCCTGCAACGGCATCGCGTACAATCACGAGTCGCCCAGGCGCGGTGAGAATTTTGTGACCCGAAAAATCTGCCGTGCCGCGGCTGCCATTAAGGCCGGTCGGCAAAAGGAATTGCTGCTGGGCAACACCAGAGCCGAGCGCGATTGGGGCGATGCCCGTGACACCGTGCGCGGAATGTGGCTCGCACTGCAACAGGACACCGCCGCCGATTATATTTTCGCCACCGGCAAACTCCACACCGTGCAGGACATCGTCGACCTCTCCTTCGCCACCGTGGACTTGAACGCCGCCGACCACATCAAACGCGATGAACGTTTTATGCGCCCCGCCGAGCCTTCGCGTTTGCTCGGCAATCCTGCCCGCGCCAAGGAACAATTAGGTTGGGAAGCGAAAACAACGTTCGAAGATTTAATCCGTGAAATGACCGAGGCCGAATTGAAGGCGTTCGGTTGACCAGTTAGGCATACTTTTCCTGGAACTCCACACACGCCGCCGTGATGCCTTCGCGCAATTCGGTTTTTGGCTTCCACCCCATTGCCTCCAAGCGGGAGCCGTCCATTAATTTGCGCGGAGAGCCGTCGGGTTGGGAGGTGTCCCAATCAAGTTTGCCTTGGTAGCCCACCACTTCGGCGACCAATTCAGACAGCTCGCGGATGGAAACTTCAGTGCCGAGGCCGACATTAATGAATTCCTCTTCGCTGTACTTTTCCATAAGGAAAACGCACGCGCTTGCGAGGTCGTCACTGTGTAAAAATTCCCGCAATGGCGAGCCGCTGCCCCAGCAACTGACTGATTCGGCGCCGCTCGCTTTGGCCTCGTGAAAGCGCCGAATCATTGCCGGCAACACGTGCGAACCCTCGGGGTCATAATTGTCATTCGGCCCGTAAAGATTCGTCGGCATTGCGGCGATAAAATCACTGCCATATTGTCGACGATACGCCTGACACATTTTGATGCCGGCAATTTTTGCAATGGCGTACCATTCGTTGGTGGGCTCCAACGGTCCGGTGAGCAGATGCGTCTCCTTCATGGGTTGCGGGGCGAGCTTGGGGTAGATGCAGGAGCTGCCGAGAAAAAGAAGCTTCTTCGTGCCGTGCCGGTGGGCGGCGTCGATGAGATTGTTTTGGATGCGCAGATTTTCAAACAGGAATTGCGCGGGCAAAGTGCTGTTGGCTTTGATGCCGCCCACGCGCGCGGCGGCGATGAAAATGTACTCGGGCGTTTCCTTCTCGAAAAATTTCTCCACGGCGGGGGTGTCCAGCAAATCCAATTCCGCGTGAGTACGCCCGATAAGATTTGTGTGTCCGGCGGCCTCCAGCGCGCGCCAGATGGCACTGCCCGCAAGCCCGCGATGGCCAGCCACGTAGATGCGGGCGTCGGGGGTCAATTGAGGTGGGATTCGATGGCCACCTGCATTTTGGGCAAGTGCTTGGCGGGATTGCGGTTATCGAATACGGCGAGGATTTCACCTTCTTTGCTGATGAGAAAACTCACGCGCCGAGCCAGCGCGCGCTTGGGGATGCGCACGCCGTAGGCATCGGCCACCTTACCTTTGGGATCGGCGAGCAAGGTATAGTTGAGCTGGCATTTCTTGATGAAGCGTTGATGGCTCGCAGCGGTGTCGAAACTTACGCCGACTACTTGCACGCCTTTTTGGCCGAGCGTGCCCACGTTGTCACGCAGCGTGAGGGCGTGTCGTGTGCAGCCGGGCGTGTCGTCCTTGGGATAAAAATAAAGCAGCACCGCCTTCACGTCTTGGCGTTCCAACGTGTCGGCGAGGCCCCACGGCTTGTTGGCTTGGTCGCGGCATTGGATGGCTGGCGCGGCGGCGCCCACCTTGGGCACACCGGCGGCGGAGGCGGTAATCGCCCCCAAACACATTATT
>JAPKDK010000379.1 GCA_028872645.1 Verrucomicrobiota bacterium | reverse complement strand
GCGAATGGAACAGCTACCGTGTGCTCGCCAAAGACGCGCATATCAAGGTGTGGATTAATGGTAACTTGATTTCTGATCTCACTCACGAGGAGAAATTTAAGAGTTATCCCAAGGGCTTCATCGGCCTGCAAGTCCACGGCATCGGAAAGAAAACAGGCCCATTCGAGGTGCGCTGGCGTAAGCTGAAGATCAAGGAACTGGACTAACCTGATTATGCGATGCCGGACTTGGTGGCGAAGCTCCAAATATAGACACGGATTTCACGGATGAACACGGATTTGTCATTCTGTGAAAACGCATGTTCAAGTCTTGCTCGGCCCGGGTGCATTCACTGTACTGCTTGACTCAATCTGGTGACGACGGCATCAATTGCTCATGACACGTATCTTTGTTCTTGCAGTCGTTTTGTGGTTTCACTCAGCGATTCAAGCTGCTGAATCGCTTCTCCATTCCTTCCAGCGCCAAACGCTTTCCACTGAATACTTCTGCGAAGGTGCGGGCTTTGGCGATGTGTCGCACGATGGCAAACCGGATATTGTGGCGGGGCCGTTTTGGTACGCGGGGCCGGACTTCAAAACGAAGCACGAGATTTATCCGCCCAAGCCGCAGAACCGCAATCGTTACGCGGACAATTTTTTCTCCTTCGTGTACGACTTCAATGGCGATGGCTGGGGGGATGTGTTGCGCGTTGGCTTCCCCGGCACGCCGGCGATTGTTTTTGAAAATCCCAAGGGCGCGAAGGGACACTGGAAACGCCATCAGGTTTTTGATTGGGTGGGTAATGAATCGCCGACGCTCACCAATCTCGTGGGGGACGCGCGGCCGGAACTGGTTTGCACCAAGCGCGGGCAGTTCGGCTACGTGACGGTGGATTGGAAAAACCCGTTTGGCGAGTGGACGTTTCACGCGGTGTCCGGCGCGATTACCTCGCAAAAATTCGGGCACGGCCTGGGCGTGGGCGATGTGAATGGCGACGGCCGGCCGGACATCATTCACAAGGACGGCTGGTTCGCGCAGCCGCGCTCGGACCAGGAGGCGTGGAAGGCGCACAAGTTTACGTTCGCCCCGCGCGGCGGCGCGCAGATGTTTGCGTATGATGTGGACGGTGATGGCGACAACGACATCATCACCAGCCTCGCCGCGCACGAATTTGGCTTGGCGTGGTTCGAGCAACAAAAATCCGACGGCGGCATCACCTTCAAAAAACATCTCATCATGGGCAGCACGCGCCGCGAGAATAAATACGGCATCAACTTCAGCGAACTGCACGCAACCGGCTTGCACGACATCGACGGCGATGGACTCAAGGACATCGTTACTGGCAAAACCTATTGGTCGCATCACAAGCAATCCCCGCAATGGGACGCGGGCGCGGTGGTGTATTGGTTCAAACTGGTGCGAGGCAAGGACGGCGTGGACTTCGTGCCCCAACGCGCCGACACCGACTCGGGCCTCGGCCGGCAGGTTTCCATCGGCGATGTGACGGGCAACGGTCTGCCGGATATTGTATCCGCCGGAATGAAAGGGACGCACGTGCTGCGGCACGCCACGAGAAATGTGACCGCCGCCGAATACGCCAAAGCGCAATCGAAAAAATTTGTGCCCGCGCCGTTGCCGAAAGGCATTTTGCCAAAGGGCAAAGATGGCCAAGCGTTAAACCTCGATTTTGAAAAAGGCACGCTCGCTGACTGGACGGCCAAGCTCACCCCCGCGGCCCTCGCCCAACTGCAATCCCACCCCAACGAATGGTACGCCCGCCACGCGCGCCGCGTCCTGCAGGAGCGCTTGGCCAAGCTGCACAGCCAATGGGCTACCGTCTCTCCCGACGCAAAACAAAGCGCCGCCGCCTGGCAGCAAACCCGCGACCACACCTTCGACATTGTCGACCCCATTTTGAAAGACCAACTCGCCATAGGGGGAAAAGGAGGAAAAGACAAAACCACCGCCCTGCGCCTGCGCTCCCTGTGGTGCCTGCACGTCATCGAGGGTCTGAACGAGGCCGACCTGCTCGCCTT
>JAPKDK010000378.1 GCA_028872645.1 Verrucomicrobiota bacterium | reverse complement strand
CTGTTCCTTTCATTTCCTCGCTGGCTTGACTCCATCGCGGATGCGGCTTGGCGGGATCCACATTCGACTCAAATGGATATTCAACCGCTGAGAGAGTGTTCCACAATGTCTTGGGCTGATTGCGCACGAACTCAATTTTCACAATGCTCTTGATGCTTTTATAGCCATACTTCCACGGCACAACCAGTCGTATTGGCGCGCCGTTTTGTTTGGGTAAAGGTTTGCCGAAAATGCCAGTAGCCACAAAAGTGAGATCGTGCATCGCCTCGGCAATGCGCAAGCCTTCGGTGTAGGGCCACGGATACTGCGGTAGCCGCGCGATGCCGGGCATTTGAGCCGGAATCATCGCGGTGGTGAATTTAACATACCGAGCTTCTTTAGTGGGCTCGGCCAGTTCAAGCAACCGCCGCAGCGAAAAACCCGACCAAGGTAAAATCATCCCCCACCCTTCCACGCAACGAAAACGATAGACCCGCTCTTCGATGCCGAACTTTGCCACCAAATCCTGTGCGTCCATTTTGAAAGGCTTCTTACACAAACCACCGATTGTTACCGGCCATGGCGTAGTGCGAAAACCGCCGACCAATTGCCGCACCCGAAACTTATCCGTCGAAAACTCATAAAAATTATTATAGCCAGTGCCCCACGGTTCGGCGGTCGGGCGGAAATTAGGGCTATATTTGGCGTTCCGCTTACCCGGATATCGCTTGAGGTTTTCCGCCGGTGTGGCGGCTGCCTTGGCGTCGTGCGTCAGCACCCCGCCGCCCAGTCCTGCCGCCAAGCCCAGTGTTTTGATGAATTGGCGGCGATTGCGGTAGGTCGCCTCCGGTGTCGCAGCGGACTCCGGCAAATACCAATCGGGTCGAATGATGACGTTCGCCATGAAATTAATCTGCCACAGAACGGGCCAAATGAACACCTTTTTCCACCCACTATTTTCAAGTAAAACAGTAAAACAATTTGCCACTTGGCACGGCACACTTCAAGAATGGGCCGTGGCCGCAATTGACGACCAATTAATCCAGCAACACGTGCAACGTGCCCTCGCCGAAGACATCGGCACAGGCGACGTAACCACTAATGCGCTGCTGCCCGCAGACGCAATGGGAAGCGCGACCATTGTCGCGCGCGAATCACTCACAGTGTGCGGCATGGCGCTGGCAAAAGAGGCATTCGATCAATTGGCGGGAAAGGCCATTTTTCAAACCGAAATTGAAGATGGAACGGAAGTTGACGCTGGCGCGATACTGCTGAAAATTGAAGCTCCCTGCCGCACATTGCTCACTGCTGAACGAACAGCGCTGAATTATCTCCAGCGTCTTTCGGGAATTGCCACGCAGGCGGCGAATTATGTGGAGGCCGTGCGTGGAACTGGCGTATTGATTCTCGACACGCGCAAAACCACGCCCGGGTGGCGAGCTTTTGAAAAATACGCGGTGCAATGCGGAGGCGCGCGCAACCATCGCCGTGGGCTCGATGACCTCATCATGATCAAGGACAATCACCTTGCCGCCTTGCAGGGGCCAAACTCGGTGGCCGACGCCGTAGCACGTACGCATGAGGCCGCGCCGGATTTGAAAGTGGAAGTGGAAGCCGACACGCTCGAACAAGCCGAAGCCGCCTCGGCCGCGGGTGCTGACATTGTTTTACTAGATAACATGACTCCGGAAATGTTGTGCGAAGCAGTAGCTCTCATTGATCGCCGCAGCCAAATCGAAGCCAGCGGAGGCATCACGCTCGAGACCATTCGCACGATTGCGGAAACCGGCGTAGATTATATCTCGGTTGGCGCGCTCACGCATTCCGCTGTGGCGGTGGACATCGCCATGGATTTTTCTCCCACCCCATGACCACCGCCGTTCAACTGCTCGCTACCCTCCGCGCCCATCACGATGGCATTGCCGGAACGGATTTATGCCAGCAACTACACGTCACGCGCGCCGCAGTGTGGTCGCACATCGAGTCACTACGCGAAGCAGGTTTTGAAATCATCGCCAGCCCCCACCGCGGATATCAGCTG
>JAPKDK010000086.1 GCA_028872645.1 Verrucomicrobiota bacterium | reverse complement strand
GAAGGCAACCCCAACGCCAGCGCCTACAGCGCCGCCAAGGCGGGCGTCATCGCCCTCACAAAAAGCCTCGGCAAAGAACTCGCCCAGGATGGCATTAGCGTCAACTGCATCACCCCCGCCGTCATCCAAACCAAAATCCTCGAGCAATGCACCCCCGAGCACATCGATTACATGCTCAGCAAAATCCCGATGGGCCGCTTTGGCGAGGTCGATGAAGCCGCCGCGCTGGTCGCGTGGCTCGCCAGCGAGGATTGCTCGTTCACCACGGGCGGGGTGTTTGATCTCTCCGGCGGGAGGGCGACTTATTAATGATCAATTTTCAATTAAATCAAAACTCAATTGAACCTTGAAAATTCCCCTCCCATGACCCGCCCCGAAGCCAGCGAAAAAATTAAAGCGCATTGCAAAATCATTGCGCTCGAAATGATGGAACTCAATCCCTCCATCGGTTCATTGGATGACGAAGCAACACAGGAAGCCCTGTACGAAGCAAGCTACGCGCTCACCAAGCAATTGGAGATCATCAAAAAAAAGGTCATTCAACTCGAACGCCGCGATGGCTCCACTGAAGTTTGATCGGTAGGGACACGCGCAACCCGTCCCTACCAACCCAACACGTGCGCGAAAATTAACGGCGCAACAATCGTCGCGTCGCTTTCGATGACGTATTTCGGCGTGGCCACTTCCAGTTTGCCCCACGTGATTTTCTCATTCGGCACCGCGCCGGAATAGCTGCCGTAGCTGGTGGTCGAATCACTGATTTGGCAAAAGTACGCCCACTTGCGTACGCTCTCTCGCTGCGCGTCCTGTTCCAACATCGGCACCACGCAGATCGGAAAATCGCCCGCGATACCGCCGCCGATTTGAAAAAATCCCAGCGGTGAATCCACAGTCGTCGCCTCGTACCAACGCGCCAGTTCCACCATGTACTCAATGCCGCCACGCACCGCGCGCGGGTTAGTCAAATTGCCAAGCACCAATTCGCTGGCGAACATATTGCCCATTGTGCTGTCTTCCCAACCGGGCACGAACATCGGTAAATTCTTTTGCGCCGCAGCGAATATCCAACTGTCCGCCGGATCGATTTGATAAAATTCCTCCAGCTCGCCGCTTAACAAACTCTCAAACAAAAACTCGTGTGGGAATTTGCCTTCACAGGCGTCAGCTGCCGCGTACCAGCGCGGGCGGATTTTGGATTGCAATCGCCGCATCGCTTCCTCCTCGGGAATACAAGTGTCGGTCACGCGATTGAGCTGACGGGCGAGCAATGCCTGTTCGTCCTTTGGGGATAGATCGCGATAATGCGGCACACGCTCATAAAAATCATGCGCCACGAGGTTAAATAAATCCTCCTCAAGATTGGCGCCCGTGCAGCAAATGCCGTGCACTTTGTCGCGCCGAATCATCTCCGCCAACGACAACCCCAACTCCGCCGTGCTCATCGCGCCGGCGAGCGTCATAAACATTTTGCCGCCATCCGCGAGCAACCGCGTGTAACCCTCCGCCGCATCCCCCAGCGTGGCCGCGTTGAAATGACGGTAGTGGCGCTGGATGAATTGACTGATGGGGCCGGCCATTTTCTCTTAATTATCCTCGCAAAAAAAAGCATCGTGCAATACGCGTGTTGCTTCCTCGCCTTGAGCGGCCGCCACCACCACCGAGATTTTAATTTCGCTGGTAGAAATCATTCCGATATTAATATTCGCAGCGCCGAGCGTTTCAAACACCTTCGCCGCCACACCCGGATGCGTCCGCATCCCCACGCCCACCACCGACACTTTTGCAATCGTTTCGTCGCCCTCCACGGCGGCATAACCAATCTCGCCTTTAAGATCCGCAATCACCTGCCGCGCGCGGGGGAGATCCGTCGCATCGGCGGTAAACGAAATATCCGTCGCCGGCGTGGCTGTTCCGTGGCTGACGTTTTGCACGATCATATCCACATTCACCGCCGCCAACGCCAACGCCGTGAACACCCGCGCTGCGTGGCCCGGTTTATCCGGCACCGCCGTCACGGTCATCTTCGCCTGATTGCTGTCCAGCGACACGCCGCGCACGACCACCGCTTCCATACTTTCTGTTTCTTCCATCACGATTGTTCCTGGGTTGTTGTTGAGGCTCGAGCGCACTTCAAATTTTACATTAAACTTTTTGGCGAATTCCACCGACCGGCTTTGCATCACCTTCGTGCCGAGGCTGGCCAGCTCCATCATTTCGTCATAAGAAATTTCATTCAACTTCCGCGCCTTCGGCACCACCCGTGGGTCCGCCGTGTACACGCCGTCCACGTCCGTATAAATTTGGCACAAATCCGCCTTCAAAACCGAAGCCAACGCAATCGCTGTCAAATCCGATCCGCCCCGCCCCAGCGTCGTAATTCGCCCGTCACTTGTTTGCCCCTGAAACCCGGCCACGATCACCACGTTGCCTTTTTCCAGCATCGCGTGCACTTGCCCCGGCGTAATGTTGTTAATCTTCGCCTTCGAGTGCACCCCATCCGTCACAATGCCCGCCTGTGCGCCGGTGAGCGAAACTGCCGGCAAATCCAACGAATGCAACGCCATCGCCAGCAGCGCAATCGTTGTCTGCTCGCCCGTCGCCAGCAACATATCCATCTCGCGATCATTGGGCATTGGATTAATTTCGGCGGCGAGTTTCACAAGATTATCCGTCACGCCTTTCATCGCCGAAACGACCACCACCACCTTGTCGCCGCGCAGTCGATAAGTGGCAACACGGCTGGCCACACTTTTGATGCGGTCAACCCCCTCGACGGAAGAACCGCCAAATTTTTGTACGATTAATCCCATCGTTAAATTCCGATTGCCGCTTTCACCGCATCCAACGTCGCCTCCACCGTGGTGACCGCCACATTCGCGTGCTCCACGGCATTATCCGGATCTTTCAAACCGTGCCCCGTCATCGTGGCCACGACGATGCTACCTTCGTCGATTTTGCCGGCGTTTTGGAGTTTGATAATTCCCGCAAGCGCAGCCGCCGAGGCAGGTTCGACGAAGATGCCTTCTTGCGCGGTGATCATTTGGTACGCAGTTAAAATCTCTTCGTCGGTGACTTTGTCAATCGCGCCGGCGGAAAATTGCACCGCGGCTTTGGCCGGTTGCCAGCTGGCGGGTTTACCAATGCGAATGGCGCTGGCGATGGTTTCGGGATCTTCGATGAATGCGTCCTCGACAAACGGCGCGGCGCCGGCGGCTTGGAAGCCCATCATTCGCGGCAGCGTATCGCTATGACCGGCGGCGGCGTATTCGCGGTAACCTTTCCAATACGCCGAAATATTGCCGGCATTGCCCACGGGCAGCACGTGTATATCCGGCGCATCGCCGAGCGCATCACAGATTTCAAACGCCGCCGTCTTTTGACCTTCGATGCGATGGGGGTTGATACTGTTCACCACTTCCACCACGCCATCGGCGCACAACTCGCGCACGATGGTCAGCGCATCATCAAAATTGCCTGGCATTTGCAGCGTCGTCGCGCCGTACATCAACGCTTGGGCAAGCTTGCCTCGGGCGATTTTTCCCTCGGGAATGAGCACCACGCATTTCATTTTTGCGCGCGCGGCATAGGCGGCGGCGCTGGCGCTGGTATTGCCGGTGCTGGCGCAGGCGATCACTTGCACGCCGCGCGCCTTGGCTTTGGTGACGGCCATCGTCATCCCGCGATCTTTGAAGGACGCCGTGGGATTGAGCCCCTCGTATTTCAGATATAAATCAAACGCACCGCCAATGGCCTCCACGAAATTGGGCACGTGAATCAACGGCGTGTTGCCTTCGTGCAAACTGACGATGGGCGTTTCCTGCCCCACCGCGAGATACTCGCGATAGCCGCGAATGACGCCACGCCAACCGGCGGCGTTTTTGTGTTCACTACTCATTTATTTTTTAATCAAAATGTTCTACGCGAATCATCGTGGGTTTTTTCACCGCAGCCAATTTCCCAATCGCTTTCAACGCCTTCGCCATCGACGCCTCGGGCGCGGCGTGCAGCATTAGCGCCAGCAAAACGGTTTTGCCTTCCTGCCCTTCCGGCTGCAACACGGACGCAATGCTGATCTTGGCTTTGGCCAAAGTAGACGCCACTTGATTGAGCACGCCCGGTCGGTCCAACACCTTAAGCCGCAAATAATAGCTGTTCACCACATCATCAATCACGCCGACCTCACCATTAGCTTCGTGCGGCGTGAAGGCGCGCACGCGCTCGGGCGAATCGTGCTTCATATCTAGCGCCGCATCGGCAATGTCGCCCAACACCGCGCTGGCCGTGGCGTCCTGTCCCGCGCCTTGGCCGTAATATAAAGTGTCACCCAGCACATCGCCTTTCAAATAAATCGCATTGTACACGCCACCCACGCTGGCGAGCACGTGGCTCTTGGGGACAAGCGCGGGATACATCGTCACTTGCACCGGCGCGTCCTTAGCGGCTTTCACCGTGCCGAGCAGTTTGATGCAATAGCCGAGTTGATCGGCAAACGCCAAATCCTGCGGCGTCACGTAGCGGATGCCTTCGGTGAACACGCGCTTGGGTTTCACCCAAAAACCGTGTGCGAGCGAAGCGAGGATACCGACTTTGTGCGCGGCATCGTGGCCATCCACGTCCATCGAAGGATCCGCCTCGGCAAATCCTTGCGACTGGGCTTCGGCCACCGCTTCGTCGAAGCCCGTGCCGTTCTCCTGCATTTGTGTGAGGATGAAATTACACGTGCCATTGAGGATGCCGTAAAGCTCGGTGACGCGATTGCCGATGAGCCCTTCGCGAAGCAGTTTAATAATCGGAATGCCGCCCGCCACGCTGGCTTCGTAATAAAGATTCGCCCCACTCTTTTCCGAAGCCGAAAAAAGTTTTTCGCCGTGGAACGCCAGCAACGCTTTGTTTGCCGTCACCACCGGCTTGCCTGCGCGCAACGCCGCCAGCACCACGTCCTTTGCCGTGGTCGTGCCGCCGATCAACTCCACCACCAAATCGATTTTGGGATCCTCAATAATCTCGCGCCAATCAGTCGTCAGCAACGCCGCCGGCAACTTCACCGCGCGCTGTTTGCGACGGCTCCGCACCGCAATGCTCGCCACGCGCAGGCGCACGCCAAGGCGGCTCGCCATCAGCGCGCCATTGCGCCGTAACGCCTGCACCACGCCGCCACCCACCGTGCCTCCACCGATTATGCCTATATTAACTGTTCGCATCTTGTTTCCCAATTCCCGTGAGGGCGCGGGAGAATGCCCGCAAATAGATTTTTACTCAAGATTTTTGCCCTTTTGCTGAGGCACCGCCGCCCGTAGACTCACCGACGAAATGGCTTGGTACAAAAAATTGCACTGGCAAATCATCCTCGGCCTCCTGCTCGGCACGCTCTATGGCGTCGCCGCCGCGAACTGGGGTTGGGGCGGATTCACCGCAAACTGGATTGCCCCCTTCGGCAAAATTTTCCTCAACCTCCTCAAGCTCATCGCGATGCCGCTCGTGCTCGCGTCGCTCGTGTGCGGCGTGGCGTCGTTGTCGGATTTCAAAAAACTTTCGCGGATGGGCGGCAAGACGATCGGCCTTTACCTCGCCACCACCGCCGTGGCGGTGACCATCGGTTTGCTCGTCGTCAACACCATCAATCCCGGCAAAAAGTTGCCGCCGGAAACGCGCGCGCAATTGCAGGAGCAATACAAATCCGACGTGGCCAAACGCAGCGAAGTGGCCGAGGAAACCAAAGCGCGCGGCCCACTTCAGCCGTTGGTGGATATGGTGCCCAGCAATTTCCTCGAAGCCTCCGGCAACAACCGCGCGATGCTGCAAGTGGTCTTCGCCAGCCTGCTCTTTGGCGCGGCACTGGTTTTGGTGGAGGAACGAAAACGAAAACCCATTTACGATGTGTTCGCCGGCCTGCAGGAAGTGGTCATCAAAGTGGTGCATCTCATAATGCTGATGGCGCCCATCGGCGTGTTCGCGCTGATCGCCGACACCATTAGCACGATGGCCAAGGACGACCCCTCGCAAATCATTTCCCTGCTCGGGTCGCTCGGTTGGTATTGCGCCGCCGTCATCATTGGCCTCGCACTGCACGCCACAATTGTTTACCTCGGACTGCTCAAACTCCTCACGCCACTTTCCATCAAACAATTTTTCAAAGGCATCGGCCAAGCGCA
The DNA here is from genome assembly GCA_028872645.1 of Verrucomicrobiota bacterium. GTDB lineage: Bacteria > Verrucomicrobiota > Verrucomicrobiia > Limisphaerales > UBA1100 > JACNJL01. The sequence goes on along the minus strand of JAPKDK010000086.1, from coordinate 4,619 downwards.
GCTCCTCGCCTTCTCCACCAGCAGTAGTGGCGCCACGCTGCCGGTCACCATGAAGTGCGCGGAGGAAAATCTCGGCGTATCCAAGGAGGTTTCCTCCTTCGTGCTGCCGCTCGGCGCCACCATCAATATGGACGGCACCGCCCTGTACCAAGCCGTGGCCGCCGTGTTCATCGCGCAAGCCAGCGGCATCGAGCTTACCCTCGCCGCGCAGGTCACTATTGTTTTCACCGCTGTGCTCGCCTCCATCGGCACGGCCGCCGTGCCGGGCGCGGGCATCGTGATGCTCATTGTGATTCTTGAAGCCATCAACGTCCCCGGCGAAGGCATCGCCCTCATCCTCGGCGTGGACCGCATTCTTGACATGTGCCGCACCGTCGTTAACGTGACAGGAGATTCCACGGTAGCAACGATCATCGCGGCATCTGAAAATCAACTGGATCCCCCTTCCGGTTGATTTACAAAAGCTAACACCAACTGAATGGCCGGTTTGAGTTCAATAGCCGGAGGTTTGGGTAATTACCAAGCCTTCCGGATGACGCCGTATCGTACCTTGCGCTTTCCCGGCAGCGAGTACGCGCAGGCCATCCCCGCCGCCATGGATCAACGTTTCGGCTACCGCCAGCCCATCGGCCCCGTCGCTCAATTCCCCACCCACAGTGCTGTGCTCGGCTTGCGCCCCTTCCTCGATCACGGCCATCCCGATCTCACCTACATCAAACACCAAGCCAATCGCGGCTTGGGACCCTTCAAGGCGGGGTTGGATATTTACGTTTAAGATTTTTTGGGACGCCAAGGTGTTTCGTAAAAAAACTTGGCGTCTTTGCACCTTGGCGGTTCACCTCTCCCCCGCAATCACCTTGACTACTCCATTCTCTGCCGCAATCATTGCGCCTCCGTTTTCAAACACATGACGACCATTATTGATATTCAAGCCCGCGAGATTCTCGATTCCCGTGGCAACCCAACCGTCGAAGCCGATGTCATTCTCGACAGCGGCACAATGGGCCGCGCCGCCGTGCCTAGCGGCGCCAGCACCGGCGAACACGAAGCTGTCGAGTTGCGCGATGGCGTCAAGAAACGCTACGGCGGCAAGGGCGTGCAAAAAGCGGTCAAAAACATTGAGACCAAAATCCTGCCCGAATTGCTCGGACGCGATGCCACTGATCAAGTGGGCGTCGACCACGCCATGCTCGCCGTCGATGGCACCGCCAACAAAGGCAAGCTTGGCGCCAATGCCGTGCTGGCCGTCTCCCTCGCCACCGCCAAGGCCGCAGCCAATGCTCTGGGTCAGCCGCTTTATAAATACCTGGGTGGGCCGAACGCCAAGGTGTTGCCCGTGCCGATGGCCAATGTCATCAACGGCGGCGCGCACAGCGATGCGCCGATTGATTTTCAGGAATTTATGGTCATGCCCACCGGCCTGCCTACTTTCAGCGAAGGACTCCGCGCCATCACCGAAATTTTCCACGCACTCAAAGGCGTACTCAAAAAGCGCGGCCTCTCCACCGCCGTGGGCGATGAAGGCGGCTTTGCGCCTGCACTCAAGGGCACCGAGGACGCGCTAGAATGTATTCTCGCCGCCATCAAAGCCGCCGGATACAAGGCTGGGAAAAACATCCACCTCGCGCTCGATGTGGCCAGTAGCGAGTTTTACGACAGCAAAAAGAAGCGCTACGTTTTCAAGAAAGGCGATGGCCGAAAATTGACTTCGGACCAGATGGTCGATTTCTACGCCAAGCTCGTCAAAAAATATCCCATCATCAGCATTGAGGATGGCTGCGACGAAAATGACTGGGCCGGTTGGAAAAAACTCACCGACAAAATCGGCGACCAAGTGCAACTCGTCGGCGACGATCTCTTTGTCACCAACGTAAAATTCCTCCAACGCGGCATCGACACCGCCACCGCCAATTCCATCCTCGTGAAAGTCAACCAGATTGGTTCATTGACCGAAACCCTTGACGCCGTGGAACTGGCCCACAACCACAACTACACCGCCGTCCTCAGCCATCGCAGTGGCGAAACCGAAGACGCCACCATCGCCGACCTCGCCGTGGCCACCAACTGCGGCCAGATCAAAACCGGCTCACTGAGCCGCAGCGACCGGACTGCCAAGTACAATCAACTGCTACGGATTGAACAGGAGTTGGGAAGTAGTGCCATTTATGGCGGCCGGATTTAAGCAGCCTCTGCCTCACTGCATAATCCACTTGGAAACAATTAATTCCTTTTTTGGGTGATCTTTCCCAAGGGCATACTCAGTCTTTTCTGACCTTCTTATACAACGCAAAGTCTTTTGTTAGCAAATCGTTCCTAATGCCCAGGATAGTAACAGCAACTAATGCTAAATCCCCGTTAAGCTGAATTCTATAATAAGTCTGGAGAAGGCCCTGCTTATCTAAGAATACCTCATTGTTAACGATACTCCATCTAGCTGTTGATTTATCACCAATCTCTGCAACATTGTCGCCTCTTAATACTAGAGTGGAACCTTCAGCACTTTTATATTCCCCAATAACCTTCTCTTCTAGTGTTAGCAGAATCAAATCAGGACTTCCACTCTGACACCCGGCAATTAACAACCCTAGTATCAGTATGTATTTCATGCTTTGACTTTCTTTAGCTTATTAATGGCTGAATTGCAATCATACCGAATCCTTCCTGCTGGCATCTCGCTATCCAGAAATTAGCATATTTATAAAATCGGTTAATGTTCGGGGGGTGGCAAAAGTGATAGGCATGATCGCTTGGTGACTTCAGGTTTACGCCCGACGGTAAAGCAGTTATTATTTGGGGAGCCATGAAAACACAACCGCTTTCCGCCGATCTACAGCGCCAACACCTTGAGGTGACGCGGCGTTATTTCTTGGGGATGGGTGCAGCGGGGTTAGCAGCAATTCAGGGGCACTCCTTGTGGGCGGGGGATGCGGAGATTCTGGCGGATGCCACGGAGGATTTGGAGTACCTCACATACGCCAAGTAATTCGGCACGGTGGAGCGCGGCAAACCGCCGCCCCTACACGTTGCCCTTGGAAAAGCGACTGGAGATCGGGCTGGAGCGCAAGACGTGGAAGCTGGAGGTGATCGGCGATGCTAAGAGCAATTCGGCACTGTCCAATCCCCTCACTCGCGCAAAAGGTAATGCACTGGATTTCGCAGTACTCATGAAGCTGGCGGAAAAACACGCAGTTCGGTTTCTTGAAATCATGAGCTGCAATAATATGAGCAAACCGCTGGGCATGGGCTTATGGGAGGGTGTGCCCTTGCGTGAGGTGCTGTGGCTTACCAAGCCAACGGCCAATATCCGGAGGGTGTTTTACTACGGGCACCACAATGACGACCCGAAACAGCGTTTCCAAAGCTCGCTGCCGGTGGGCCGGATACTGGAGGATCCGCCCGGCGATAACCCGGTGATGCTCTGCTACAAACTCAACGGCCAATGGCTCAGCGGCCGGCGTGGCGGGCCGGTGCGGATGCTGGTGCCCGATGCCTATGGATTTAAATCGGTGAAGTGGCTGAAGACCGTGGTGATCACCAACAATCATCAGGCCAATGACACCTACGCGGGCGGCAACAACGACATTGATAGCTGGATGAAATCAATGGCTCGGTTTGTGTACAAACCGCTCAAGGAAAAGGCGGGCGTGCCTATTCCGGTGACGGGCCTTGCGCAGGTGGGCGTGGGCGGAGTGAGCAAGGCGCAGGTGTGGATTCAACCGAAGAACAATCCGTGGCCCAAGGACGATCCCTACTTCACCAAGGCGCCGTGGCAGGACGCCACGATCCTGCCGCCGCCTGAAAAATGGGGCGGGGATTTGCCGGACGGCAAGCTGCCGGCGGATGTACGATTTTTTACTGAGGCGGGCCGACCCAAGGAATGGCCCCTGCGCTACACCATCGCCCACTGGGCCACGTTGCTGAAAAATGTGATGCCGGGCGAATACAACGTTTACTGCCGCACGATTGATTTAAAAGGGAACGCCCAACCCCTGCCCCGCCCTTTTGGGAAATCCGGCCGCAATGCGATCCAGAAATCACCGATAACGGTTGGGTAGAATTTAAGCGCACTTCACGCACATCACCACATCGGGTGAAATTTCGAGGCGTTCTTCGGCGATGGGTTGTTTGCAGCGACCGCAAAGGCCGTAGCGGTTTTGCGTGATGCGCTTGAGAGCGTTGGTGATGCGTTGGAGTTGTTGTTCCTGACGGCGGCGCAGTTCGAGGGCCATTTGCTGGTTTTGCATGGCGTCCATGCGCGAGAGGCGGCCGATGGCGGTGTCCAACTCCACCACGCCGGAGGCCTCCTTGCTGGCGGCGAGGTTGGACTGGATTTCTTTTTCCACTGCGAGCAGGTGCTCTCGAAAATAGGCTTGGCGTTCGGGGGTCATTTTTGGAGATAGGGCGGTTTCTCCGAAACCGCCTTAGCCCGCTCGGAGAGCACACACTACCTACTTTTGGGCTTTGATTTTTTCAAAAAACACGACGTGTTGCCACGGGAGTTTTTTGTAGGTCTGCACATGCTTGAGCGGGAAAAGGGCGGCTTCTTTTTTCACCTGCGCCTCGGTCATTTTGTGGAGGCGTTTGATGGGGACTTTGGGGTCTTCGCCGCGGTATTCGAC
>JAPKDK010000085.1 GCA_028872645.1 Verrucomicrobiota bacterium | reverse complement strand
CATGGAGCACTGGATGCCTTTCACGGCGATGGGTTTTTCGTCATGGATGCCCCCCCCGGCGCTTTTCGCGGTCTTGGGTTCAGTGCGGTTGTAATTCACAAAATGCAAATGCAGCGCATCGTCCTTGGCGGGTTGGCTGAGTGAGGCGCGGACGGTGGAGGGCGCGGTGATTTTGAAAAAGCTCGCCGCCGCCGGTGTTTTGCCGTTCACGCGATAAATGGCTTTATAACTCGCGAGGGCCTCGGCGGTGGCGAGGTCGTCGGGCAGAACGTCGAAGAGGATGTGCCGGTTTAGCAGTGAATCGCCGAGCTTCAGAAATTTTTGTACGTCCGCCACGTTGCCCCCGTGGACTGCTTTGCGTGGGAAAAGTAACACACTTTCGGCGGCGGGTTGGTTGCCTTTATAGATAGGGGCGTGTCGCCGGATGAATTGGTAATATTGCGTGATGACCTTGCGCGCCTCGGCGTTGGTGAAGCGCGTGTAAAACCCCATCGGCGCGCCGCCGTTGGCGATGAGTTCGGCGATGGCCGCGCGGGTGCGGGTGCTTTCATATTTGCCGAGCGTGAAGGGTTTGCCGCCGGTGGCACCGCGAAGGTAGCGCGCTTGCAGTGTGCCCTCGCCGAGGTAACCGCTTTTGAGGTCGGTGTAAAACGAAGAGCCGCCGAGGCTGTACCAAAGATAGTCCTCGTCTTTCGCCCACAGTTCCTTCGGCAACAGGCAGCGTTCGTCGCCGCTAATTTGTCCAAAGCGCCCGAGGTGATTCCACTGGCCGACGATGAGCCCGGGCTTGATGGAGCGGCCGTATTTCACAAACACCTCATCGAAACATTCCTTGGTGGCAATTTGCGAAAAGCGCAGTTGCTCGCGCTTGAAGAGCGTGCTCTTGGCAGGGTCATGCCACGCGTCGATCTCTGTAAACTTGTGGGTGGCGAGGTTGTTGATTTTGAATTTTGTTTTCAGTTCCGCCGCCGTGAAGCGTCCGCCGAGATACGAACGAAAACTTTTCTGGCAATGTTCGCACAAACAATTGTGCCGATAAAAATAATTGATGATGAATCCATCCAAGCCGGTTCGGATACCCTCGCGCGCCCACACCTTGAGCACGGCGCGCCAGTGGGGGTTATTCAGGCACGCCCAATATTCCTTCATGCCGCCGATGGAGTAGCTGTTGTTAATGCGCGGTGTGCCGTCGGCGTTTTTTTCCAGGAGATCCAGCGGGTTTTTTACGGGCTTGGGGCCGAGTTGTTTTTCGTCCCACAGCTCGTTGTAAAATTTGAAGAAACCGCGCGGCCCGTCCTTGCTGGTTGGATCGCCCACGAGAAACTCGATGTTGAAATGGCCGATCACCAACGTGTCGAGCTTATGCAAATCACGGTTGAGTTGAACGAGCCACGCGCGGTTTTCCGCGAGGCCCACTTTCGGAAAGTGCGCGGGATAGCCACCGCCGTGTTTTGTGTGCGCGAGGCTCCAGTAATGGCCGCCGTAAAAACCGACTTGCGTCAGCTCCGGCCGCGCCTCTTTGACGAAGGGCAGATAATCCGCGTGCGCGTAATTCGCCCAATGGGCAATCATGGTGGTGAATTCAAGCGGGCGTTGCGGGGCGCTTTGGCAGGCGCTGGCGAGAATAGGGAGGATGAGTAGGATGTTTTTCATGGCGCTTGTAAACGTGCGGACGAGTTTGGCATAATCCGCGCGAATCGCCAGCAATGTTTGGCGTCCAAGAAACGATGAAACACGGAATCCTGTTTTTGCTCGCAGCGATGCTGGCTGTTCCCACGGCCGAGGCGGCGAAGCGACTGCGTGATTTTGAGAAGCCGCCGCACAATTACTGGCAGCGTGCGCCGCAGGATCGGTTCACCAAAATCAAGACCGCGCTGGAAACGGGCAAGCTGCCGCTCGATCGCTCCAGCGAAAAAGCCTTCGTCGTTAGCCTGCTGAAGGCGCTGGAGATTTCGCCCGCCACGCAGACGCTCGTGTATTCCACCACCAGCCTGCAGCTCAGCCGCATCTCGCCGCGTAATCCGCGTGCGCTTTATTTTAATGAAGACGTCTACGTCGGCTGGGTGCCGCGCGGGGAGATTGAGATTGCGTCCATCGACCCCGCGCTCGGCGGCATCTATTATATTTTCAGCATCCCGCGCGGCCCAACGCCCATCCGCATCGAGCGCAGCACGCGGTGTTTTAACTGCCACGCGGAATTTGAAAATGGCCGCGTGCCTGGGTTGTTGCTCAAGTCCGTGGTGCCCGGCCCGGGCGGCGGCAGCCTGGAATCATTTCACAGCGACCTTACCGGCCACAGCATTCCGCTCAAGGATCGCTTTGGTGGTTGGCATCTCACCGGCAAGCACGGCATCACTCAGCACTGGGGAAATCTCGTCGGCACCCTCTCGTCATCGGGCCTGAAAAAATTCACCAACCCACCCGGCCGGCAATTCCGTTGGGAAACCTATCCCGTACCCACCAGCGATGTGCTTGCGCATTTGCTGCACGAACACCAAGTCGGCTTCGTAAACCGCGCCGTGAAAGCCACCTACGACACCCGCGCCGCGCTGGCTGCCGGCGACACCAAGGCGATAATCGCCAAACACGCCGCCGCCCTCACGCGCTATTTGTTATTTGCCGACGAAGCGAAATTTCCAACTGGCGGAATTGGCGGCGATGCGCAGTTGAAAAAAGATTTTACATCCCGTGCACGCCGGACGAAAGCCGGCTTGTCCCTGCGCGATTTTGATTTGCGCACGCGCATGTTCAAGCACCGCTGCAGCTATATGATCCATAGCGCCGCCTTCACCGGATTACCCGCGCCGTTGAAACGGCAAGTTTTTGCCAACCTCCGCGCGGCCTTGGATCCAGACAAAGTACCCCCCTCTTCCGCACATTTGCCCGCCGCGGAAAAGCGCGCCATCGCCGCCATTCTTACGGCGACGAAGGTTTGGTAAGTCTACTCGGGAGGGGCAAAGTTCCACCTTGCCCCAAAACAATCCACCACAGAGGCACAGAGAATATTGCCTCTGTGTTCTCTGTGCCTCTGTGGTAAAAAAAAGGTCTCCCACAAAAAAAAAGGCGCCCGAAGGCGCCTTGTGATTTTTTGTTTGGGGAAGGGGTTTAGTTCTTCTCCAATTTTTTGCCGGCTTTGATCCAGCCGCCGAGGCCGGCGGAAAGGTGCTTCACGTTTTTGAAGCCCAGCTCTGCTGCCACCGATGCACCGCGCTTGTAGGCGCTGCAGGTCGGGCCGCCGCAATAAGCCACCACGAGGGTGTCTTTGTTGGCTTTGCTGAGTTGCTTGGCTAGGGACTTCGCGCCGGTGAAGGACACCGCGCCGGGGATGTGGCCGCGTTTGGTGAAGGACTTCGCGCCGTTCACGTCGATGACGACTACCTTGCCGGCCTTGATGGCTTTTTCGAGGTCGCCGATGCTAATGTCCGGGTATTCACCGGCTTGAACGTTCACCGCGAGAACCGCGATTGCAATGAGAGCTAACAGTTTTTTCATATCTTATTTCTTTGGTTTTCAGTGGATTCCCGGACACTTTCAGTTGTAGTTGCATCCGGATTTGTCATGTTTGACTTGCCGGCGAGATTAATCATTCACGCCAAATGCGCAATCTTTTTCACTGGCATCGGCTGGCGTGGCTGGCAGAATGGGCATATGGCACACGACACATTTGCAGTGGGCGACCTTACGGCGGTTATTGGCGACAATGCTGCGCACGAAAAACATCGCGCCGGTTACAACGGCCTGTGGAGCCTACGGCACAAGCAAAGCACGCGCAGCATTTTTGTGCCGGGCATTGCCGGGCTGAATCTTGAGCACGTGTTCAATGGCGAGACAGAGTTTGGTGGGCGCGATATTTTCTTTGAACCGCGCCGCGCGCCGATGACCTTTCGCAAGGTGAACGCCACCACCGCCGAGCTGCATCAGCCGCCCACGCCAAATTTCCATATGGAAAGCTGGACGACTTTCACGCTGTGCGCGCCGCACTATATCGATATGGAGTTTCGTTGTATCCCGCGTCAGCACGTGCACGAGCGGGGATGGTTTGGCCTCTTCTGGGCCAGCTACATGAACGCCCCTGCCGATAAGAGCCTCTACTTCCGCGGCGGCTGGCGGCCGAAGGAGAATTTGTGGATGCAGCTTTGCACCCAAGTCCACGACGACGAAAGCACCGTGCTGCATCATGCCGATCAATTTCAACTCACGTGGAAAAAAGACAGCCGCGATGCGCTATTCAAAAACCTTTCGCGCATGCGCTACGCCGCGCCTTTTTATTACGGCAACTTTGAAGATCTCGTTTACATTCAGATGTTCGAGAAACCCGACGGCATTCGCCTCACTCATTCCCCCAGCGGCGGCGGCTCCAACAAAGATTTCCAAACCACCAACCCCGCGTGGGACTGGCAATTCATCGTGCCCAAGTACGAGGTGAATCAAGAATACAAATATCGCGCCCGCCTTGTTCTACGGCCCAAGTGCTCGCGCGCGGAGATTTTGAAAGAAGTTGCCGATTGGCAGAAAGGTTGATTCCGGGTTCAGTAAGTGTAAAATGTGGGTCGAGTTGAAGTGACGTGCCGATGGGATTTGGAAGTATTTGAAAAGGAAATCGTTGAATGATTAGGTCGATGAAATCAGGTGAAATGGTTATCTATGATTTCGATCAGACAATTCCATCGAGCCACATATTTGAAGCCACTGGAGGCGCGGCGGAGGTTGAGGGGTTCGAAGATGTGTTTTTTGAAGATGCGTTTGGCGGAGAAGATCGTATTCTTCAGCTTTGGGCTCACTTTAATCGGTTGAATCAACGTGGAGTTGAATTGCTCATTTTGTCAAATGGATGGAGTGCGGTGATCAAAGAATCGCTGGATCGAGTGGGGTTAAGTGAGTTTTTTGCGAATGAAAACATCTTCGGCAATGACAGTGAATTGATGGCTCAAAACTGCGGTGTGAAGCAGCACGCAATCCTAGAGTTGATGCGAGATCGCAATCTTCAATTTGAACAAGTGCTGTTTGTTGATGATGACTGGATGAACATCGTGCAGTGCAAAGAATGTCGGACGCTCCACGTTGAGTCCGAAGCCGGTATTTCTGAAAAAGAGCTGAAGGCAATCGAAGCCGCCTTTTAGGCAGCGTTAACTCAACCCGCAGTTCTTCTTTGCGCGGTCGAGGACGGTGGAGGCGAGGGCGCGTGCTTTTTGGGCGCTGTTTTTGAGGACTTGGTTTACGTGGTCGAGGTTGTTTTCGAGTTCGGCGCGTTGGGCTCGGGCTTTTTTAAAATAATTCCAGTAGTGTTCGAAGAGGGTTTTTTTGAGGTCGCCGTAGCCGAGGCCGCCGGCTCGGAGTTGGTCTTCGGTTTGTTGCGCGAGGTCGGCGGGGGCGAAGAGTTTCAAGAGTTGGATGGCGATGTTTTGGTCGGCGTCGGGTTTGGGTTCCTCGGGGGGGCGACTGTCCATGACGAGGCGCATGATTTTTTTGCGCAACGGTTTTTCTTCGCCGAAGATTTCGATGGTGTTGTCGTAGCTTTTGCTCATCTTTTGGCCGTCGGTGCCGGGGACGGCGGAGACTTCGGCGCGGATGCGGGGTTCGGGCAGGACGAAGGTTTCGCCGTATTGCATATTAAATTTCACGGCGATGTCGCGGGTGACTTCGACGTGTTGTTTTTGGTCGCGTCCGACGGGGACGATGTTGCTGTCGTAAATCAAAATATCGGCGGCCATCAGCACGGGGTAGGCGAACAGGCCGTGGTTGGGCTTGAGGCCCTTGGCGATTTTATCTTTGTAGCTGTGGCAGTTTTCGAGCATCGGCATCGGCGTGAGGGTGGTGAGCAGCCACGTAAGCTCGGTGACTTCGGGCACGTCGCTTTGCCTGAAAAACACGGCTTTGGCGGGGTCGAGGCCGCACGCGAGGAAATCGAGGGCGACGGCCGTCGTGTTTTTGCGGCGTTGATCGGCATCGAAGAGGGAGGTCATCGAGTGGTAATTCGCGATGAAGTAGTAGGCCTCGCCTTCGTTTTGCAATTCCATTGCCGGCTGCATCATACCGAAATAGTTGCCGATGTGCAGCGCGCCGGAGGGTTGGATGCCGGATAGAATTCGCATGGCGCGGAAGGTAGCAGGGCGGGGCGGTGCATTCAAGCGGTTCGCGCAGTTTGCACGGTGGTGAACAAATCGAGCTTTTCATTCGGAGGCGGCATGCTACAAACCGTGCGTCTGCCGAGGGTGGACAGAACATTAGAGGTGCAAACCATTCTACTATTTGCCGACGCGGCCACGCCGACGCCGTACGCCCAATATCTGCTACTGGCAGTGATGGCGGTGATGGCGGTAGGGTTTGCCTGTGGGCCACTGATTCTCTCGGCCATTCTCGCGCCGCGCAAGCCCAACGACATCAAGCAATCCACCTTCGAGTGCGGGCTTGAATCGAAGGGCGATCCGTGGGTGCAGTTCAACGTGCAGTATTATTTGTACGCGCTGGCGTTTGTGATTTTTGATATTGAGGTGGTGTTCATTTATCCGTGGGCGGTGGCGTTTACGGGGCTGTCCTTCGGGGCGTTCCTCGCGATGGGGGTTTTCATTTTGCTGTTGGCGGAGGGTTTGATTTATTTGTGGATCAAAGGTGTGCTGACGTGGAAGTGAAAAAATGACGACCGAAAACATCAACGCCGGAATGGACCTCGACGACACCACGCGATCGGAGCTGGAGCGGGCGGGGGTGATCGTGTCGAAGGTGGATTTCCTCTACAACTGGGCGCGTGGCGGCTCGGTGTGGCCGCTGACGTTTGGGCTGGCGTGCTGCGCCATCGAGATGATCGCCTCGGCCACTTCGCGTTTTGACATCTCGCGGTTTGGCTCGGAAGTGTTCCGCCCTACGCCGCGGCAAGCGGATTTGATGATTGTATCCGGCACGGTCACCAAGAAAATGGCACCGCAAGTGGTGCGGATTTACAATCAAATGCCCGAGCCCAAATGGGTGATCGCGATGGGCGCGTGCGCCATTTCCGGCGGGCCCTTCAAGCAGGGCTACAATGTACTCAAGGGCATCGATCGCTACATTCCGGTGGATGTTTATTTGCCGGGCTGCCCGCCACGGCCGGAAGCGGTTTTGCAGTCGCTCAATTATTTGCAGGAAAAAATTCGCGGAATGAAAATCGAGGATGACCCCGCCTTCACCAAAGGTCGCCGGCAATATCCCGTGCCGCGTTTCACGGGCAAAGACCTTGAGCCGCCGTTCAATCCTGAAGTGTGGTCGCCGCCGGAAAATCCAAATGCACCAAAGGAAGAAGCCGCCGTATGAGCGAACTTTCACACGAATCTTTGCTGAATGAATTCCCCGAGGCGCTGTGGGATGAAGCCGCGGGCGCGGTGATATTGCCCGCCGTAAATGCGCGTACCATCGCCGAGTGGCTGCTCGCCAGTGGCTGGGATTATTGCAGCAACGTCACCGGCGTGGATTATCTCGAAGCCGAGGTGAAAGAAAAAATCACCAACGACGCCGGCGAAACAGAAACCGTGACGCGCACTGAGCCCGGGCGCATTGATGTGGTTTATCATCTTTACTCGATGGCCAATAAAACCGGCCCGCTGATCATCAAGCAACGCACCGGTCGCGAAGGCGCGACGGTGAAATCGCTCACGCCGGTATGGCGCAGTTGCGATTTGCAGGAACGCGAGGTGTACGATTTGTTCGGCGTGGATTTCAAGGGGCACCCGGATCAACGCCGCATTTTGATGTGGGATGAATTCGAGGGCCATCCGATGCGGCGCGATTATACCGAGCCTTTCGATTACGAATGGGAGCCGACGCCGCACGCCGAAATATTGGAGAAACACCAACGAGGGAAAGTCATCGTTTGACCCTCGCCGCGCCCAATTACGAACTGCTGCACCAGGAGGGTCTTGAGACCAGTCTGCTGGAAATCTCGATGGGGCCGCATCATCCGAGCACGCACGGGGTGTTTCGGATGGACGTGAAGCTCGATGGCGAAACGGTGGTGGATCTGAAACCGGTGTTCGGCTACTTGCATCGGAATCACGAAAAGCTGGCCGAAAATATGACCTACCTTTCGAGTATGCCCTTCACCGATCGTCTCGATTATTTTAACAGTATGACCAACAACTGGGCTTACGCGCTGGCGGCGGAAAAGCTCATTGAGGTCGAGGTGCCCGAGCGCGCGGAATATCTGCGCGTCATCATGGCCGAGCTCACGCGCTTGGTGAATCACGTGACGCTCGTCGGGTTTTTCATGAACGACCTCGGCGCACTCGGCACGCCGTTGATGTACGCCTTCCGCGAGCGCGAGAAAATTCTCGATCTCTTCGAGCAAGCCAGCGGCGCGCGGATGATGTGCAACTACTTCCGCTTCGGCGGTCTCCGCAACGATGTGCCCGAGGGTTGGCTCGACCGCACGCGGGAAGTGGTCGATCGCTTCCCCGCCTTTCTCGACGAGTACGAGCGGCTCCTTTGCGAAAACGAAATCATCCTCAGTCGCACGCAGGGCGTCGGGAATTTGTCGCGCGAACTGGCCGTCAACGCCGGCATCACCGGCCCGATGCTACGCGCCAGCGGCGTGAATTATGACCTCCGCAAAGTGGACGCCTACGGCATTTACGATCGCTTCAAATTTCGCGTGCCGTACACCGACGGCGACACGGGCGATTGCTACGATCGCTTTATGATTCGAATGCTCGAGATGCGCGAGAGCGTCGCGATTTTGAAACAAGCCCTTGCCGACATTCCCGAAGGCGACATCATCGGCAAAGTCTCCAAGGTTTTTAAGCCCAAACCCGCCGAGGTTTACGGCCGCATCGAGGGGCCGAAAGGCGAGCTCGGCTTTTATCTCATCGCCGACGGCACCACCAAACCCTACCGCTACCGCGTGCGGCCGCCGTCGCTTATCAATCTCACGGTGCTGCGCGACATGTGTCTCGGCGGCCAAATCGCCGATGCCGTCATCATTCTTGGCAGCATCGACATCGTACTCGGGGAGGTGGATCGATGAGCATTCTCGGCGGCGGAATTTTCAAGGGAATGGGGGTGACGCTACGGAACTTTGTGGGCTCCTATTTTCGCAAGGAACGCCTCACCACCAATGACTACTCGTGGCGGCCGGAAAATAAATTGCCTCAAAGCATTGGCGATTATCCCAAGGAAGAAGGCGAGCAACTGAGCGACACCACCACCGTCAATCATTACAGCCGCAACTTCCCAATGTTGCTGCACGACACCGGCGAGCCGATGGACACCATCCGCTGCGTGGCCTGCCGAATCTGCGAGCGCGAGTGCCCGCCCCAATGTATTTACATCGAGAAAAGCACGGAGAAAAAAGAGGACGCCGACGGCAAGCCGCAGTTTTATCCGGCTAAGTTCGACATTGATGTTTCCGTTTGCATGAGCTGCCAGATTTGCGTGGAGGTTTGCCCCTTCGACGCCATCGTGATGAACAGCCAATTCGAGCTAAGCACGCCCGATCGCTTCGGCGGGTTGCTCGTGCGCCGCGATGATTTGCTGAAGAGCAACGATTACTACCACAAAATTCATCCGCAAGAAGCCGCCTCGCGCGACCAAAAAATGGCCGACGAAAAAGCCGCCAAAGAAGCCAAGAAAAAAGCTGCCGCCGAAAAAGTCAAAGCCGCGGCTGAAGCCAAAGCCGCCGCCGCCGAAGCCGCGAACGAAAGCAAGAAGGACACCGAATGAGTTTCGAACTCATCCAAGACATCCTCATCGCCACCGTGCCGTTGCTGGTGATTTTCCCGTCGCTCTTTGCCTTCACCACGTGGATGGAACGTAAGGCCCTCGCGCGCATCCAAAACCGCATCGGCCCCAACAAAATTGGCATCCCCTGCACGCGCATCCCCCTTTTTGGCCTCGGGCAACCGGCCGCCGATGGCATCAAAATGATTTTCAAGGAAGACATCGTGCCGCGCGGCGCGGATCGCTTGTTCCATTTGCTCGCCCCCATCCTCGCGCTCATCCCCGCGATGCTCATTCTCTGTTTCCTGCCGCTCGAATTTCCGTGGGGGAAATTTATGTCCGGCCAAGTGCAGGCATTTATGCTCGATAGCGCGGTCATTTTTTTCTTCGCCATCACCGGCCTCAACACGCTCGCCCTTTTTATGGCCGGCTGGGCTTCGCGCAACAAGTACTCGCTGCTCGGCGGTATGCGGGCCGTGGCGCAAATGATAAGTTACGAAATCCCGCTGGTTTTATCCGCTGTCATCGTGGTGATGTGGGTCGGCAGCCTCAACGCCAAAGTGATCGCCGACGCGCAAGCGGGTTTCAACTGGTTTGTGTTCAGCCCGTGGGGGTTGGCGGCCTTCATTGTTTTCTTCATCGCCGCGCTGGCGGAAACCAATCGCTCGCCCTTCGACCTTCCCGAAGCCGAGAGCGAAATCATTGCCGGCTATTTTACTGAATACAGCGGCTTCAAATTCGCGCTCTTTTTCCTCGGCGAATACATCGCGATGTTCGCCATCAGCGGCTTGGCCGTCACGCTCTTCCTCGGGGCTGGCGACGGCCCGTTCGTGGCCGCCGCGCCGTGGCTATCGGTGGTGTGGTTTATTGCAAAAATCTTCGGGCTCATCGCCGTGATGATTTGGCTGCGCGGCACACTCCCGCGTTTGCGCGTGGATCAACTCATGGCCTTCGCATGGAAATTCCTGCTGCCCCTTTCCATTTTTAATATCCTCCTCGCCGGCATGTCGCATCATGTGACCGAGGCATATCCGGGGACAACCGCCAAGGTGGTCACATGGGCGGTGAGCTTGGTGGGGCTGTACGTGATGGCGAAGGGCTTGGACAATGTCAGTCGTTCCACGGCGAAACCGCGCGAATATTTATACGCTGAATGACGCA
>JAPKDK010000084.1 GCA_028872645.1 Verrucomicrobiota bacterium | reverse complement strand
AGCCGTCGGAATCCGCGTAGCGCACGAGGTCCAGCCAAAACCGCGCCTGCCGTTCACCAAAACGCGGGCTGGCCAATAGCCGGTCGACGAGCGTTGCGTATGCGGTATCCCGATTTGCGTTTGATGATTTGAGAAAGGCATCTATTTCTGTCGGCGTTGGCGGAAGGCCGGTGAGGTCAAAAGTCACGCGTCGAATCAGCGTGCGCGCCTCGGTGGCTGTGGCGGGGGAGAGCTTTTGCGTTGCGAGCTTGCGGGCGATGAAGGGGTCGATTTCATTTTTAGCCCAGCCTTTTCCGGCGGCGGGAATGGCCGGTTTTCGAACTGGCTGAAAGGCCCACCACGCGCGGTCTCGTTTGGAAAAGTCGGCCGCAAAAATTGGGGTGGCCAAGAAGCAAAACAAAATGGCCCAGTGCGGTTTCATCGGGCTGAGACGATACCACACGGCCGACTATTCGCCAATGATTTTTACCAGTAACCGCTTGCGGCGTCGCCCGTCGAACTCACCGTAAAAAATCTGCTCCCACGGGCCGAAATGCAGCCGCCCTTTGGTGATGGCCACCACCACTTCGCGGCCCATCACTTGGCGTTTGAGATGCGCGTCAGCGTTGTCCTCGCCGGTGTCGTTGTGGCGGTAGTGGTCCACTGGCTCGTGCGGCGCGAGTTCCTCCAGCCACCGCTCGTAATCCGCGTGCAGTCCCGATTCGTCGTCATTAATAAAAACACTCGCCGTGATGTGCATCGCGTTCACGAGGCAAAGCCCCTCCGCTACACCGCTCTGCTGCACGAGCTCCTCGATTTGCGGTGTGATGTTGATGAACGCCCGCCGCGTCGGCACATCAAACCAAAGTTCTTTGGTGAGGGATTTCATGTTTAGATTGCCGCCGCGATAGCGTCGCCCATTTGGGTGGTGGTGGCTTTTTTGGCGTTCGAATCCTCGAGGCTGAAGATGTCGCCGGTGCGGTGGCCGACGGAGATGGCGGTGGCCACGGCGGTGTCGATGGCGGCGGCGGCTTCGGGTTCGTTGAAGCTGTGGCGGAGCATCATGGCGGCGGAAAGGATTTGAGCGATGGGGTTGGCGAGGTTTTGGCCGGCAATGTCGGGCGCGGTGCCGCCGGCGGGTTCGTAAAAGCCAAAGGTGCGTTCACCGCTGGTGGCCCCGAGGCTGGCGCTGGGGAGCATTCCGAGTGAGCCGGCCAACGCGGCGGCTTCGTCGCTGAGGATGTCGCCAAACATATTTTCGCAGAGCACGACGTCGAACTGCGTGGGACGCAGCAGGAATTGCATCGCGGCGTTGTCCACGAACATATGATTGAGGGTGACGTCCGGAAAATCGGCGGCGACTTTGGTGACGACTTCGCGCCAGAGGACGCCGTTTTCGAGCACGTTGGCTTTATCGATGCTGGTCACGTGTTTGCGGCGGAGTTGGGCGGATTGGAATGCGACGCGGGCGATACGCTCGATTTCGCTGGTGGTGTAAACCATCGTGTCGATGGCGCGTTGTTGGCCGTCGTCGAGCGTCTCGGTGGTTTTGGGTTGGCCGAAATACATTCCACCGGTCAGCTCGCGCACGACGAGCATATCAATGCCATCGCCTTGGCGCTCCACTTTGAGCGGGCAAGCGTGCGCCAGCTCGGCGGGCAAACGCACGGGGCGCAGATTGGCGAACAAACCAAACTCCTTGCGCAACGCCAACAGCGCGGCGCGCTCGGGGCGTTCTTCCTTGGGAATGGTGGGGTCGCGGTCAGGCAAGCCCACGGAGCCGAACAAAATTGAATCACTGTCGCGGCACAGCGCGATCGTGTCATCCGGCAGTGCCTTGCCCGCGGCATCGATGCCCGCCCATCCCACGGGCGCCTCGGTGACGTCCAGTTGAAATTCAAATTTGCCCTCGGCCTCGCGCAACACTTTCAGTGCCTCCCGCATCACCTCCGGCCCAATTCCATCCCCCGCCAATGCGGCTATTTTGTAAGTACGTTTACTCATTCAGTGCGCGCAGCTTAGGGATGAAGCTGCGCGGGGTGAAGGAAAATTGAAACCACGCCCTTGCAAGCTCGCCCCTCCATCGTGTTGTCGGCACCTCGCCGGAAGTCCGAAAGCGCAACTTTTGCCGGCAAGGTGCCGGCAGCACATTGACGCGGATGTTTTTTGAAGGGACAAGCTTGCGAGTCCGCGATGCGCCCGAAGTTCAGTTTTGACGTGACCAATTGGCTCTGGTGAAAAACTCATTGACCCCTTACGCCTTGCGGGCCTACATTTTCCACGAACCCCTAACGTTTAGGAAAACAGACTTATGAGTAAAATTGTTCCTCTAATTAGTTCCGGTACCAAAGGCCCGTTGGGCGTATTGCATCTGCCGCGTTTGTGGCAAAAGGTGAGCCTCGAGGCGGCCGGTAAAATCGCGGAAGGCTATCCCGGCATCGGCGGCGGCTACGACAGCATGGTGATCGCGGGCCTCGGCCTCGACGCCGAAGCGGTGCGCAGCTACATCACCAACGAGAAACCGACGTACACGCAGTTCGAAGCGTGGATTTCGGCGCAGGAAGGCGCGACATTGGGCGACGACGTCATTGGCGCGTTGAACGATTCCATCACCGGCTACAACCACGACGCCGACACGAAGGCGGGCATCCTAAGCGCTTGCGGCTTGGAGTCCGGCCCAGATGATGCGGTGAACCTGAATAACCTCGACGACTGGCAGGAATTCCACGCCGCCGAGATTGCGGGCTAAACTGGAATCACAGAATCACGACGGCGTCCGGAAACGGGCGCTGTTTTTTTTTGGGGACAAGGGAGGGGCAAGTTCCACCTTGCCCCATTTTGGATTCACCACAGAGGGCACAGAGGAAAATTGCCTCTGTGTTCTCTGTGGTGAAAAAGACAAGGGACGAGGTGGAACTCGTCCCTCCCATCACAGCACCTTCTTCAACGCCCGCCCGAGCCGCGCGATGCCTTCTTTGATGTTGGGGATGCTACCGCTGCCGAAGCTGAGGCGCATTTCGCGATTGGGTTTGCGGCGGTTGGGGTCGTCGGCGTAGCAGAGGTTGCCCGGCACATAAATCATCTTCTGCTTCAAGGCGGCGCCGAAGATTTTACTTTTGAGGTCGGTCTTCACGCGCGCGGGCATTTGCGCCCAGACGTAGAGGCCGCCGGTTGGGTCAGTCCATTTTACATCCGCCGGCAAATGTTCACGGCAGGCGCGGATCATTGCGGCGGCTTTTTTGGCGTAGCGTTTGCGCAGGGATTGCACGTGGGTTTCGTACGCGCCGGTGCTGAGCGCGCGCGCGATGAGTTGCTGTAAAAAATTGGTGGTGCCGAAATCGTGATTGCCCTTCACGCGCAAGGCCGCCGTGAGCAGTGGCGCGGGCAACAATCCGTAGCCGACGCGCACGCCGGTGGCGTAGGGTTTGCTGTAGGTGCTGGTGTAAATGACACGGTCACCGGCAGGGTCCATTGTAAGCGCGCTGGGGATGTCTTCGCCGGCAAAACGCAGCTCGCGGTAGGCGGCGTCTTCCAGTAAATAAATCGGATGACCGGCGAATTTTTCGTAACGGCGTAGCAGCTTGAGCGCGGCGGCTTTTTTGGCGGCAGCGGTGGTGGTGCCGGTGGGGTTGCAATGATAAGTGACGAGATACAGCGCCTTGAGCCGGGGCAATTCGCCGGTTTTTTTCAACGCCTCCAGCGTGGCCTCAAGGTGGGCGAGGTCGATGCCGTCCGTCTCCATCCGAATTCCGCGCCCGCGAATGCCGTGGCTTTGCATAATGCCGAGGTACACAAAATACGAGGGATCCTCAACGAGCACAATGTCGCCCTCGTCAAAAAGAATTTCCGTTAGGATATAAAGAAACTGCTGCGAGCCGTGGGTAATCATTATCCGGCTGGGCGAGCAGGCTTTGGCCTTTGGCGATTGGCCATCCAACTGCGCGAGCCGCCGAGCGGTGAGCGCGCGCAGCGTTTCATCGCCGGCGGTGGTGCCGTATTGCAAAGGCGGTTGGCCGGTTTTTCCCGTGCGCAGCATGTCGGCCATAATCTCGCGCGTGATCTCGACCGGCAGCGACGGATTATCCGTAAACCCCGCCGCCAACGAAATTAACCCCGGCCGCTCCAAAGCTTCCCGCATCAGCCAAGTAATCGGCGGCTCCGCAGTGCGTCGGCCCAGTTGTGACAGCGCGCTTCCTTTCATTTGCGGGACGAGGATGGGCCAAAGCAAAATTTTGGGCGAGGGAAATCCAAGACATCCTCGACGCCTTAGCCGCTGCGGCGTAAGTTGGGCGCGTGCCTGTTTTGCCTTTGACGATTGCGGGCCGTGAATTTTCCTCGCGGCTGATTTTGGGGACGGGGAAGTTTGCGTCGCCGGAGTTGATGCGTGCGGCGTTGGAGGCGAGCGGGGCCGAGATGGTGACGGTGGCTCTGCGGCGGGCGGATTTGAGCGGTGAGAATGATCCTTTCGCCAATATTCTGGAATTCATTGACCCCGAAAAATTTTTACTATTGCCGAATACGAGCGGTGCGATGAATGCCGATGAGGCGGTGCGGATGGCACGGTTGGCGGCGGCGGCGGGTTTGCCGAAGTGGGTGAAGCTGGAGATTCACCCCGACCCGCGCTACCTGCTGCCCGACCCCGTGGAGACGCTCGCGGCGGCGAAGCAACTTGTGCGCGAAGGGTTCACGGTGTTGCCTTATATAAACGCCGACCCCGTCATCGCCAAGCGTTTGCAGGAAGTCGGCTGTGCCACGGTGATGCCGCTCGGCGCGCCCATCGGCAGCAATGGCGGTGTGCAAACCCGCGACCAAATCCGAATCATCGTCGACCAAGCCACCGTGCCGGTAGTGGTCGATGCTGGCCTTGGCGCGCCCAGCCACGCAGCCGAAGCGATGGAACTGGGAGCAGACGCCGTGCTCGTCAACACCGCCATCGCGGTGAGCGACGATCCCTGCCGAATGGCCCGTGCCTTTGCCAAAGCCACCGAAGCAGGCCGAATGGCCTACGAAATCGGCCTCGGCGAGACGAGCGAATCGGCGAATGCGACGAGCCCGTTAACCGGGTTTTTGGAGCAGGAGAAATCCTGAATTTAATAAAAATCCAATCAGAGCACAGAGTGGGGTTGACCTTCGGCTGAGTTTTGACGATTTATCGGCGGGTCAGTTTGTGATTTTTGAAGTGCAATGAGTGTAACCGTAAAACGCGTGAAGGGCTTGCTGCGGGCAGCGACGAAGAGTCGGGTGCTGGTGGTGGGCGATGTAATGCTGGACCAGTTTCTGTGGGGGCGCGTGAAGCGCATCTCGCCGGAAGCGCCGGTGCCGGTGGTGGAATTTCAAAGCGAAACGTTTATGCCCGGCGGCGCGGCAAACGTGGCGCGCAATCTCACGGCGCTCGGCGCGGATGTGGGCTTGTATGGATTGGTGGGCAAGGATGACGGCGCTAAAATGCTCAAGCAATTGCTGAAGGATGCCAGCGTGGACAGCAGCGGCTTGATCGCCTCCGCCTCGCGGATGACGACGCGTAAGACGCGTGTAATCGCGCATCAGCAGCAAATGCTGCGCGTGGATCGCGAGACGAATGACGCCGCAGAACCGCGCGTGACCAAGCGGATGCTCGGCGCGGTTGAAGCGGAACTGGACAGCACGCACGCAGTGATCATTTGCGATTACAGCAAAGGCGCGGTGACGCAGGATCTCCTCGATGGCCTGCGCGAACTGTGCAAGCCGCGCGGCATTTGGCTGAGCTTCGATCCGAAGCCCGCGCATCAGCTAGATCTCGCTGCAATGTCGCTCATCACGCCGAACCGCGGCGAGCTTTTCGCGCTCGCCGGTTTGCCCGATGAAGCCACCGAGGCCAACCTTAACGCCGCCGTCGCTGCCGTGCAGGAAAAATTCGAGCCGGCCATTATGCTCGTGACTCTCAGCGAACACGGAATGTTGCTTTGTCCGCGCGGCGAAAAGCCTACGCTTATTCCGACGGTGGCGCAGGAAATTTACGACGTCTCCGGTGCGGGCGACACGGTCATCGCCAGCTTCACCCTCGCTATCGCCGCCGGCGCATCGCCTGCCGAGGCGGCGGTGTTCTCCAATCACGCCGCCGGAGTGGTCGTCGGCAAGATGGGCACGGCGGTGGTCACGCCACGGGAATTGAGCGGGAGTTTTTATGCTTAACCCACGCGCCATCGGCCGATGAAGCGCGCTGTTTTCCTCGACCGCGATGGCACGCTCAACATCGAGCGGCATTACCTCCACGACCCCGACCAACTGGAAATCATCCCGGGCACGGGCCTCGCGCTGCGGCGGTTGATGGAAGCGGGCTTCGCGCTTTTCATCGTCACCAACCAGTCCGGTATTGGGCGCGGCTATTATAAAGAGACCGATATGCACGCAGTGAATGACAAAATGGTTACGGAGCTGAAAGCCGATGGCGTGCGGTTTGAGAAAATTTATTTCGCTTCCGAATCGCCCGAGGACGAAAGTCCCGGGCGCAAGCCTAGCCCAAAATTTTTGCAGGACGCCGCCGCTGAATTCGGCATCGACCTCGCCCAAAGTTACATGGTCGGCGACAAAATCGCTGACCTCCAATGCGGCTGGAATGCCGGCGTCAAAAAGAGCATCCTAGTCCGCACCGGCTATGGCGCTGAACTGGAAAAATCCGACCCTACCACCGTAGCCCCCGCCACCATCGTGGACGACATCGGCGCCGCGGCGGATTGGATTTTGAACGACCAATGAAAACCATCGGCATCATTCCCGCGCGGTACGCGTCCACTCGGTTTCCGGGTAAACCGCTGCATCCGATTGCGGGTAAGCTGCTGATTCAGCACGTGGTGGAGCGCTGCCGCGAGGCGTCGTCGCTGGCGGATGTGGTTGTGGCTACGGACGATGAGCGCATCGCGAAAGTCGCGGCTGAGTTTTGTGTGGTGGAAATGACGCGCGCCGATCATCCCAGCGGCACCGATCGCATCGCGGAAGTGGCCGCGAGGTTGGATTGCGATGCGGTGGTGAATGTGCAGGGCGACGAACCGCTCATCGCGGCGGAGGTGATTGACGCCGTGGCAAGCGCGCTGAATGAATCCGAAATGACCACCGCCGCCACCGCTGTGAACAACATTTTGGAGTTGGAAGACCCCAATGTGGTGAAAGTCGTTGTCAGCGCTACTGGTCGCGCACTATATTTTTCGCGACGAACGATTCCGTTCCTGCGCGATTTGTCCGAGGAAAGCCCCAGCCAACAGTTGTCGGCTTTTCCGTTTTTGAAACACTTGGGCATTTACGGGTACCGGCGCGAAACGTTGCAGCGATTAGTGGGCTTCGCGCCCTCGCCGCTGGAGCAAGCCGAGCGGCTGGAGCAACTGCGCGCGCTGGAAAACGGAATTGCCATCGCCGTGTGCAAGGTGGATTATGACGCCATCGGCGTGGACGTGCCGGAGGACGTGCAGCGGGTTGAGGCATTATTGGCAAAATTGAACGAATGAAATTTATTTTTTTAACTGGTGGCGTGGTGAGTTCCCTAGGCAAGGGCCTCACGGCGGCTTCGCTCGGCACGTTGCTAGAGAGCCGCGGCCTCAAAGTGGCGCTGCAAAAGTTTGACCCTTATCTCAATGTCGACCCCGGCACGATGAGCCCGTTCCAGCACGGCGAGGTTTATGTGCTGGACGATGGCGCCGAGACGGATCTCGATCTCGGCCATTACGAGCGCTTCACCAATTCCGAACTCACTCAATTTAATAACCTCACCAGCGGGCGCGTGTACCAAACGGTTTTGGAAAAAGAACGGCGCGGCGATTATCTAGGCAAGACCGTTCAGGTGATTCCGCACGTGACCGATGAAATTAAAAAACGCGTGCACGCCGTGGCGGAAAAAAGCGGCGCGGACGTCATCATCACAGAAATCGGCGGCACCACCGGCGACATTGAAGGCTTGCCGTTCCTCGAAGCCATCCGCGAATTCGCGCTGGAGAACGGCCGTGGAAACACAATTTTTGTGCATGTCACCTACGTGCCGTTCATTAAAGCCGCCGGTGAGCTGAAGACCAAGCCCACCCAGCAATCGGTCGCCAAGCTGCGTGAGATCGGCATCTTGCCGGACATCCTCGTGTGCCGCACTGAGAAGCCGCTTAACGACGAACTGCGCCAAAAAATTTCCCTCTTCTGCAACGTCCCCGTGGAGGCCGTGATTGAAGAAATGGATGTCGAACATTCTATTTACGAAGTGCCGCTAATGCTCCAGCGCGAAAAAATGGACGAACTCGTTTGCGAATATTTGGGCATCAAAACGCCGCCCGCGGATATGAGCCGCTGGGAATCAGTCATCAATCGCATCATCAAGCCCAAGCACAAAGTCAAAATCGGAGTCATCGGCAAGTACATTGAATTGCAGGACGCGTACAAAAGCGTGTACGAAGCCGTCACCCACGCCGGCGGCGCTAACGATTGCGCCGTGGAAATCGTGCGTGTGGATTCCGAGGACATCGAAAAAAATGGCGGCCTGGCGCATCTCGAGGGACTCTCCGGCGTGCTCGTCCCCGGCGGCTTTGGCGAACGCGGCGTGGAAGGAAAAATATTGGCTGCCAAGTACGCGCGCGAAAACGGCCTGCCCTACCTTGGCCTCTGCCTCGGAATGCAAATCGCCTGCATCGAATTTGCCCGAAACGCGTTGGGATTGGAAGGCGCGCACTCGGCGGAGTTCAATCCCAAAACGCCCCACCCCATCATCGCCTTGCTCGACGAGCAGCAAAACGTCACCGAATTGGGCGGCACAATGCGACTCGGCGCGCAACCTTGCCGACTCACTTCCGGCAGCAAAGCCGCCAAACTCTACGGCACCGAGGACATCAGCGAACGCCACCGTCACCGTTACGAATTCAACAACGCCTATCGCGAACAATTTGAATCCAAAGACTTCGTCTTCAGCGGCACCTCGCCCGACGGCAACCTTGTGGAACTCATTGAGTTGAAAGGTCACCCCTATTTTATAGCCACGCAGTCGCACCCTGAATTCCGCAGCAAACCCGTCCAAGCCCACCCCCTCTTCGCTGGCTTCATCAAAGCTGCCCACGAACACGCCAACGGCAACTAGCCGTGACCTACCAAGAGGCCATCGATTGGCTATACGAGCTACGACTGCTCGGCTCTAAGCTGGGATTGGAAAATCCGTGCAAACTCGCCGCGCGTGCAGGCAATCCGCATCAGTCGCTAAAAATCATCCACGTCGCCGGCACCAACGGCAAAGGTTCCGTGTGCGCAATGCTCGAAAGCATCTACCGCGCCGCCGGATACAAAACGGGCCTGTTCACCTCGCCGCATCTCGTCAGCTTCCGCGAACGCATCCAAGTGAACCGCAAACTCATCGCCGAGCCAGAAGTCGTGCGCCTCACCGAATGTATGCAGGCATTGCTCCGTCAATTTCCCGCAGAGCAACCACCCACCTTTTTTGAAGTCATCACCGTGATGGCCCTCGAACATTTTGCACGCGCGCAATGCGACATCGTCCTGCTCGAAACCGGCCTCGGCGGTCGCCTCGATGCCACCAACATCGTGATTCCTATCGCCACGGTGATCACCCCCATCGCGCTTGACCACCAACAATACCTCGGCGAAACCCTCGCCCAAATCGCCATCGAAAAAGCCGGCATCCTCAAGCAAGGCATCCTCGCCCTCAGCGCGCAACAGCTGCTGGAGGCGCGAACCGTGCTCGAACAAACCGGCCCCATCACTTTCGTGGACGCCGAATACCCCACCGCTCTCGCCGGAAAACACCAACGCCAAAACGCCGCCCTCGCCGCCGCTACCGTGGAAGCGTTGCAAAACGCATTGCCAGTAAAAATTGATTCCATCGAAATCGGCCTCGCCAAAGTCCATTGGCCCGGCCGCGCGCAAATGTTTGAACGCGATGGACGCAAACTGTTGCTCGATGCCGTCCACAACCCCGCCAGCGCCGAGGCGTTGCGCGGAGTTTTGGGCGAGCTGAATTCGGGGCAGCGGCCCACATTGTTGCTCGGCGTGTTGGCCGATAAAAACTGGGAAGAAATGGTCGCCATTCTTGCACCGCTGGCGGGGCGCATTATTTGTGTTCCCGTCAGCAGCGAACGCACTTTGCCGCCGGACGAATTGGCCAACGCTTGTCGACAGCAAAACGATTGCGAAGTCATCGCCGTTGATTCATTGGAAGACGGATTGAATGCTGCGGTAAAGGATGACTTCGTCCTCATCACCGGTTCCATTTATTTATTGGGCGAGGCGATGAAATTGCTGGAGCTCGCCGGAGCCGTGGAGGAACGGGATTTGAACGAATGGGAAATGTCGCAGCCATAACCTTTGACGTGGGCGGCACGCTCATCGAGCCGTGGCCTTCGGTGGGCCACGCCTACGCCGAAGTGTCCTCGCGCCACGGCGTGGATGCCGCGCCGGAAGAAATCACCCAACGCTTTGTCGAGGCGTGGCGGCAGCGCGGTGAATTCGAATACACCAAGGCCGGTTGGGCCGCGATGGTGGATACGACGTTTGCGGGCCTCACGACCACATTGCCGAGCCAAAGTTTTTTTGATGAAATTTATCACGCCTTCGGCACGCCCAAGCCATGGCGTATTTTCGATGACGTGCTGCCGACGATTGCCGCGCTGCGCAAACGCGGCACGCGGTTGGCGGTGATTTCCAATTGGGACGATCGCTTGAGTCCGTTGCTGGAATCGTTGGAGCTTGCGAATGAGTTTGAAGCCATTCTAGTTTCCGCCGAGCTGGGGCATGCGAAGCCCGCGCCGGAAATTTTCCAAGCCGCCGCCGAGGCGTTGCAATTGCCACCCAGACAAATCCTCCACGTGGGCGACAGCGAAAATGAGGACCACCACGGAGCGCAAGCCGCCGGATTCCAATCCCGCTGGCTCTGCCGCGACAGCGCCGAACCCATCGGTCACAGTA
>JAPKDK010000083.1 GCA_028872645.1 Verrucomicrobiota bacterium | reverse complement strand
CTTCGCGCTAAACCACGGAGTAAATCGGCTTGCAGCTTCGGGCGCACGCTTTAGTCTCTCGGCACATTATGAGTCGGTTGCTCCCAATTTGTCTTATCGCCACGGTTGCCACAAGTTTTGCGGCAGATCAAAAAACCGCCCTCGATCGCTACGTGGCCAAACCGGATGCGGCTTATCAATATCGTTTGGTGAAAACGCAGCGCGTGGATAATGCCACGGTGTTTGTTCTCGATATGACTTCGCAGCGCTATCTCACCAAAAAAGAAGTCAACCGCCCCGAGTGGCGGCATTGGGTGACGATCGTCAAACCCGCGCGGGTGAAGCACTCCACCGGTTTGCTGTACATCGGCGGCGGCAACAACGAGGGCAAAGTGCCGAGCGCGCCCAAGGAACTCGTGGCCATCGCACGCGCTACGCAGTCGGTGGTGGCGGAGATTCGCATGGTGCCTAATCAGCCGCTGGTGTTTGTAGGTGAAAAACGCACGCGCTCCGAGGACGCCATCATCGCGTACTCGTGGGATAAGTTTTTGAAAACCGGCGATG
The DNA here is from genome assembly GCA_028872645.1 of Verrucomicrobiota bacterium. GTDB lineage: Bacteria > Verrucomicrobiota > Verrucomicrobiia > Limisphaerales > UBA1100 > JACNJL01. The sequence continues at coordinate 10,391 of JAPKDK010000083.1, read as the reverse complement.
AAAAATGGCCGCTGCGCCTGCCGATGACCAAGGCCGCCGTGCGCGCGCTGGACACGGTGACAGATTTTATGGCTACTCAAAAAGGCGGCGACGTGAAGGTGAATCGCTTCGTGGTCACCGGCGCTTCCAAGCGCGGCTGGACGACTTGGAGCACGGCGGCGGTCGACAAACGCGTGGTGGCCATCATTCCAATTGTCATCGATATGCTGAACACCGAGGCGAGCTTCAAGCATCATCGCGACGCCTACGGCGGCTACGCCGAGGCGGTGCATGATTATGTGGAGATGGGCGTGATGAAATGGATGGGCTCACCCGAATTTGCCAAGCTCAAGCGCATCGAGGACCCTTACGAATATCGTGACCGCCTCACGATGCCAAAGTTTTGCCTCAACTCCGCCGGCGATCAGTTTTTCCTGCCGGATTCCTGGCAGTTTTATTGGAAGGAATTGAAAGGCCTCAAGCATCTCCGATACGTCCCCAACACCGGCCACAGCCTCGGCGACAGCGATGCGATCGACAGTCTCGTGGCATTTTATCACGCCATCCTAAACAAGACGCCGCTGCCGCGCTACGAATGGGCCGTGGAAAAAACCGGCGCGCTTACCGTGCGCGCCAAGGACAAGCCAAGGGAAGTGCGCTTGTGGCGCGCCACCAATCCGAACGCGCGCGATTTCCGCATCGACAAGCTCGGCCCCAAATGGCGGAGCACCCTCCTCCGCCCGCGTGCTGATGGCGCCTACCACGCCCCGGCCGCGCGACCGCCCAAGGGTTGGACCGCCGCCTTCATCGAGCTCACCTTCCCCGGCAAAGTGAAGCCCTTCAAATTCACCACCGGCGTGGTGGTGACACCCGAGACGCTGCCGTTTGTGAAATGGGCAAAATAAGTGCAGCGCCTCACCACCATTGATCTCGCCGTGTTGGGGATTTACCTCGCCGCGGTGGTCGGCTTGGGCGCGTGGTTTGCGCGGCGCAATCGCACCTCGGCGCATTTTATGGCCGCCAGCGGATCGTTGCCCGGTTGGGTGGTGGGGCTTTCCATCTTCGGCACGTTTCTTTCCAGCAATACTTTTATCGGCGTGCCGGGCAAAGCCTACGGCGGCAACTGGAACGCATTTGTTTTCAGCCTCACGCTGCCGCTCGCCGCGTGGGTGGCGGTGAAATATTTTGTGCCCTTTTATCGCGGCAGCGGTGAGATTTCCGCTTATCATCATTTGGAAAAACGCTTCGGCCCGTGGGCGCGCTCGTATGCGCTCGCCTGTTATTTGCTCACGCAACTGGCGCGCATGGGCGCAATTTTGTTTGGCGTATCAATGGCGTTGCACGCACTCACGGGTTGGAGCCTGCCGGCCATCATCATTGGCGCGGGCGTGGCGGTGACCTTGTACACGCTGCTCGGCGGCATCGAGGCGGTGATTTGGACTGATGTCATCCAAAGCCTCGTGCTGCTTGCCGGCGCGGTGGTGATTGCGGTGTTGTTAATCACCGGCCATCCAAATGGCGCAAGTGAGGCTCTTCACGGTGCGGCGGACGCGAACAAATTCAGCCTCGGCAGTTTTGCGGCCGACTTCACGCAATCCACCGTTTGGGTCGTCCTGCTTTTTGGTTTCTTCATTAACCTCACCAACTTCGGCATCGACCAAAACTACGTGCAACGCTATCACGCCGCGCGCGATGACGCCGCCGCCCGCCGCTCCGTGTGGCTCGGCGCACTGTTGTACGTGCCGGTGTCCGCGCTTTTTTTCCTGATTGGATCGCTGCTGTTCAGCTATTATGAGGCGAGCCCCGCGCTGTTGCAGGAATTGCAGGCTGCGCACCCCGAGGGCTTTGCCGACCAAGTGCTCCCGCATTTCATTGCGCACAAACTCCCCGTCGGCATGGCCGGTTTGCTGTTGGCCGCCATTTGCGCCGCCGCGATGAGCAGCATTGACACCAGCCTTAACAGCTCGGCAACGGTTACCCTTAAGGATTTTTTCCAACGCCATCTCAAGCGCGGCGAGAGCGAAACGGACGCCCTGAAAATCCTGCGCGGGGCCACGTTGTTCTGGGGCGTGCTCGGCACTGGCGTGGCCTTGGCGATGATGGGTCAGAAAAGTCTGCTCGATGCGTGGTGGAAACTTTCCGGCATTTTTGCCGGCGGAATGCTTGGCCTGTTCTTGCTGGGCCTCATCGCCCGCAAAGCCGACAACGCCGCCGCCCTGACCGGCGTGGCCATCGGCGTGCTCGTGATTTGTTGGATGACTTTTGCCGAGGCATTCCCTGAAAATCTCCGCAGCCCCTTCCACGCCAACATGATCACCGTGATTGGCACGCTGACGATTTTCTTGGTGGGACTTGGGGTGATCCGGATTCGCAATTCAATAAGATGATTTTTCTCGCCATGGCCGCTCGGCGAGCCATGATTTACGCCACTATGAAAATGCGATGGCTGTTTCTTTCCTTACTTTTTCCCGTTGCGTGCTTCGGTGCGTCACCGCGCGGTTTGGCGGCGATCACAGTAGCGGATGGGTTTACTGTCGAATTAGCTGCGGGGGCGGAGTTGGCGCCGTTTGGAATGTTGGCGGATTTCGATTCGAAGGGACGCCTTTTTATCGCAGCTTCTTCTGGCAAAAACATTGGCGGCAAGGCAATGAGCGAGAAACCGGAGTGCAAAATCTTGATGCTCGAGGACACGAACGGCGACGGGCAGTTTGATCGCAGCACGGTGTACGCCGAAAAAGTGGGCATTCCGATGGGGCTGCTTTGCTGGCGCGGCAGCGTTTACACCGCGTCGCCGCCGGATGTGTTGCGACTGCGCGATACCGATGGCGACGGCAAAGCCGACGCGCGGGAGGTGCTCGCCAGTGGTTGGCACGTACGGGGCACGGCGAGTTTGCACGGGCCATTTCTCGGGCCGGAAGGCTGGCTGTACCTCACCGATGGCCGGCACGGGTTTGATATTAAAACCAACGACGGCCGCAGTTTCAAAGGGCTCGCCTCGCGCATTTGGCGGATGCGGCCCGACGGCACGCAATTGGAATCGGTGGCGGGCGGGGGCTTCGATAATCCCGTGGAAATCATCTTCACCCCTGGCGGCGAAATGATCGGCACGATGACTTATTTCACCAATCCGAAGAACGGCCAGCGCGATTCGCTGATGCATTTTCTCGAGGGTGGTGTGTACCAAAAATGGCATTCGAGCGTGGCCGAGTTCACGCGCACGGGAGATTTGCTCGGCCCAATGACCCGCTTCGCCCGCGTGGCCCCGGCGGGATTGCACCGTCACTCGGGGTTGAGCTTCGGCAATGCCTTTAGCGGCAACCTCTTCAGCGCGCAGTTTAATCCGCATCGCATCCAGCGCCATATCTTGAAACGCACCGGCGCAACCTTTACTTCCGAGGACAGCGATTTTCTAGTTTCTCGCGATCCCGACTTTCATCCCACCGACGTGCTCGAAGCTCCCGATGGCAGCCTCATTGTCATCGACACCGGCGGCTGGTACATCGACCAATGCCCACTCTCGCGCATCTCGCGCCCCGAGCACAAAGGCGGCGTCTATCGCATTCGCAAAAAAGGTGCGACCAAAGTAAGCGACCCACTCGGCACGTTTTTGGAATGGAAAAATATATCCCTCAACGCCTTCGCCAATCTCCTCGCCGATCGCCGCCCCAAAGTCCGCGCGCGCGTGTTGGAGAGCATCGTGAAAATGGATGAAGCCATCGTGCCGCCACTGGCCGCGTTGATCGCCAATCCAAAAACCAAAGACGAAGCCAAGTGCCGTGCCATTTGGGCGTTGCATCGTCAAGGTACGAAACCGGCCCGCATCGAGATTCGCAAGGCGCTCACGCACCGCTCGCGGGAAGTGCAAATTGCCTCCGCGCGTTCCACCGGATTAGCAAAGGATCAAGCCGCCATCCAACCCGTGCTCGCCGGCTTGAGTTCGAAAGACCCTGCTGTCTCGCGCGAGATGGCAACCGCCCTCGGCTTTATGGGCTGCGACAACGCCACCGGGCCGTTGGCCGACGCGGCCGCGCGCAGCACAGATGCGCATCACGATCACGCGCTGATTCATTCGTTGATTCAGCTCAACGTTCCGGGGGTTTTACAGCAAAAGTTGACGGCCAAAAATCCCCGCGTGCAACGCGCCGCGTTGATTGCGCTGGATCAAGTGAAGGACAGCCCGCTGAAGCAAACCGACGTAACGCCGCTCCTTCATTCCGCCGATCCCGAATTATCGCGCGCGGCGTTGTGGGTGATGACGCATCATCCCGATTGGGCCGATGGCGTCCTCGCTTACCTCAACCGCAAAGTGTTGCTGGACTCCAAATGGACCGAGGCGGAAACGGCCACCGTGCGCGAGGCACTCACGGTGTTCGCGGAAAACCAAGCGGTGCAATCGCTGATGACCGCGTGGCTTGATGGCCGGCCGTTGCACACGGTGGCCAATCTCGAGGCGCGCCGCCCTTTTCTCCTTCGCGTGATGGCGCGCGTGGAGGTGAAGGTGTTTCCAAAAGAATGGCAAATTTTACTCAGCAAAATCTCCGCCAGTCCTCGCTTTACCGAGGCCACCCGATTGGCGGCCATTCACGTCATCCAATCGCGCGCGCTCACGGGCGAGGACGCGGCGTTGTTGAAAATTTCCGGGGATGAAAAAGCCACGCCGATACTGCGCTTGGCGGCTTTGGGTTTCGTGGCGCCCCGAATGAAAATCGTGCCCCAAGCCGTGGCTGTTTTTTTGCAAAAACAAACAGGCGCGAAATCTCCCGCCACTGTTCGAGCCGCCGCGGCTCGCGCGATGGGGCGGCTGCCGTGGAGCGATGCGCAGTTGAAACTGATCGCCACCCAAACGCTGACGTCAGCCGATGGGCTCACCTTGCCATTGGTGTTGCGAGCGTTTGAACAATCCCAATCGGTGGCGGTGGGCACGGCGATGGTTCGTGCCATGGCGGCGGCCCCGAAGGGAGCGTTGAACGAAGCCCAAGTGGCAAGAGCGCTGGCGGCGTTCCCCGCAGCCGTGAAAGCGGCGGCCAAGCCGTTGCTGGCAAAATTGAAACTCGCAGAAGCCGAACAGGGAAAACGGCTGGAAGAATTAGCTCCGCTGCTGGCGGGAGGCGATGTGGGACGCGGGCGCAATGTGTTCTTCGGTCAAAAAGCAATTTGCAGCACGTGCCACACCATCGGCAAAGACGGCGGTCATCTTGGACCGGATCTCACCTCCATCGGGGCCATTCGTTCGGGGCGCGATATTCTCGAGGCGATTGTGTTTCCCAACGCCACGCAAGTGCCCGGCCACGAGGCTTTTCTGGTGCGAGCGGCCAAGTCAATTTATGTCGGTATTGTGGTGGATGAAACCGCATCCGCACTCACGCTGCGCAACGCACCGGGCGTGGAGGTGCGACTGGAACGGAGCACGATCGAGTTCATCACGCCCGCACCCATTTCGCTGATGCCGGCGGGGTTGGATCGCAATCTCACCCAAAAGGAATTTCGCGATCTGTTGACCTTTCTGCAATCGCAAAACGGCGAGCAATGGTTGCAGCCATCGCGCTTGGGCAAAAAAGATTTGCGCGTGCGGGATTCAGGGATTCGCGAGTAGCGAAAAGAAGTGGATTAATTATTCGCCACCAGCACGACGCGCTTGGTGATCTGGTCGATTTCGAAGTGCTGCCCCGCGGGAGCCATCGGCAGCATCGGAAGGTGATCGTCGATCACGAGGTCAGCAATTTTTTCGGGCAACTCCTCGTGCGTCGCCAGCCAATCGTCGAGGGCTTGGTTGAGCACTTCCAAATTTTCCGCCGGATCATCGCTGATGAGTTTGCGCGCCTTGATTTCTTCGGGCGTCAATTCTGGCTTAGCGGGTTCCGTTTTTGGCGGCGTGGGCTCCACTTTCGGCAGCCCCCCTTCAGGATTTTTCACAGTGGCCGGCAGGGGCTGAATCTTGGGAGGCTCGGTGCCCTTGGCGGGGGGCTCGGGGAGAGTGACTTTTTCGGGTTGCGGTGCCGGCGGCGGCTCGGGCACGGGAGTGATGTCACGCTGGGTAAACTCCAGCGATTCCTGACTGCAACCAGTCAGAACTACACACACCAGCATTTTTCCAAGCAACTTCATCAGACATTCAGACAACGGGTGGGCCGTTGATTTTTTAGCTATACGCCCGAACCCCCAAAAAGTCAATGGACAATAGGCATTTGGCCTTCGGGCGTTCTTATTGGACGCATTCTGCGGGCAAAATCCCCCAACGAAAGAGGATCTTATTCGCCGTTATTCAGAGGTTTTCCACAATCGCCCTGACGGCTGGACGCCTCCCGCTGGGGCGGCTAGTCTGCGGAATGCCCTTGGCGGAATTTTCAACTCAGGAAAACGTGGTGGCTTTGCTGCAGCGCAGCTTGGAGCGCGGTCGGTTGGGGCACGCGTATCTGTTCACCGGCACGGATTTGGCGGAGCTGGAGGCGGTGGGGCTGGCGTTGGCGCAGACGCTCAATTGCCAGGAACCGCCGCAAACTGCGCCCGATGGCACGCCGCTGGATGCTTGTGGTGCGTGCGCGAGTTGCCGCCGGATTGCCCACGCGAATCATCCGGACGTGATGGTCATCCGTCCCGAATCCAAGCTGCGGCAAATCAAGATTGAACAAATGGTGCGGCGCACCGGAAGCCCGCCGCGCGTGTTGCACGATTTGGTAAACAACAAAGCCACCGAGGGTCTTTATAAAGTGGGGCTACTAGTGGCGGCCGATCGAATGAATGCGAACGCGGCTAATTCGTTACTCAAGTCGCTGGAAGAACCGCCGCCGCGTACGGTGTTTATTTTGCTTTCCACCGAGCCGGAGCGGTTGCTGGATACCATCCACTCGCGCTGCCTGCGGCTCACCTTCGCGGGCGATGGCCGGGTGCGCTTTGGCGAGGAGGAACAGGCGTGGCTCGATGAATTCGCCCGAATGGCGGCGGAGGGCAAGAAGGATTGCTTCGGACGGTACCGTTTACTCGGCACGTTGATGTCGCGGTTGGAGGAAATGAAATCGGTCATCGAAACCGAAGTGGAAGAAGCCTCGCCACTGCATGATCACGATGAGGCCGATCCGGAACTGCGCGAGCAATGGGAGAACGAATGCAAAGCCGCGGCCAGTGCGGAGTATCGGCTGCGGCGCGCGGGCTATCTCGCCGCGTTGCAGGGTTGGCTGCGTGACGTGTGGCTGCACAGCGCGGGCGTGAGCAGCGAGCTGGCGTTGTTTCCTAATCTGGATTACACGGCGGAAGCCGTGGCGGAACGATTGTCGCCCGCCGATGCGGCGGGCAACTTGCGTTTGATGGAACAAACCCAGCTCACGCTGCACACCAACGTGCAGGAACTGGTGGTGTTGGAAACAGGTTTGTTGAAATTGAAGTTGTGAGCTACGCGCGCAGCCGTTAGTTTTCCCCTGTGAAGATTTTGTTTCTCAACGGCCCGAACCTCAATTTACTCGGCCAACGGCAGCCGGAAATTTACGGCACCACCACGCTGGCGGACATCGAGGCCGCCGTGCGCGCGCAAGCGGAAGGGCGCGCCGAGATTGAGTTTCGCCAAACCAACGACGAAGGCAAATTGGTGACGTGGATTCAAGACGCCGCCAGCACGGCGGATGTCGCCGTGATCAACGCCGCCGGTTACACGCATACCAGCGTTGCGTTGCGCGATGCCATCGCCGCCAGCGATGTGCCGGTCATCGAAATCCATCTTTCCAACATCCACGCGCGCGAGGAGTTTCGGCACACTTCGCTCATCGCACCCGTGTGCGAAGGGCAAATTTGCGGTTTCGGACCAAATTCATACGTGCTGGGTTTAGAGGCAGCTTTATCATTAAAGAGCGCTGAATAAGCCAATTAATGCGCATGAAATCGTGTATCGTCTTGAGTTGTTAACATTCGTGGCTTGACGATTCGGCCAGTTTTGGCAGGGTGGCGGCGCTGTTTACGTGATGGCGAACAACCTCAATCAATTACAGAAATGTCAACGTTCAGGCATCGTGCGTGCCCGAATGTGCGGCTGAACTTTCACGGCGAATTTTCTATTATGGATCTCAAGGACATCAAAAGCATTGTCGATCTGATGAAGAAAAATGCCCTCTCGGAATTCGAGATGGAAGAGGGCGACTTCAAAATTAAACTCAAACGCGATGCCGTCGGCAAGCCGCACAAAGGCGAACCAATGGTGATGCAGGAAGCTCCGATGGTATTGCCTGCCGCCGTGCCTGTCCTCGTCGCCACTCCCGCTGCCGTGCCTGCGCCCGAAGGCACGGAAGTGAAGTCGCCGATGATCGGCACGTTTTATCGCAGACCCTCTCCGGATGCCGAGTCGTTCGTGGAAGTGGGCGCGAAGGTGAATGCGGACACGGTGGTGTGCATCATCGAGGCGATGAAAGTGATGAACGAAATTAAGGCCGAAGTGAAGGGCACCATCATCGAAGTGTTATTGGAAGAAGGCAAGCCGGTGGAATACGGGCAGGCATTGTTCCGGATTGATCCGAGCTAAGACAAGCTTCGGGACATCATTTCTTTTTAAACTATGTTTGAAAAAATTCTCGTAGCCAATCGCGGTGAAATTGCCGTGCGGATTATGCGCGCGTGCCGCGAGCTGGATATTCGCACTGTGGCGGTGTACTCGGAGGTGGACGCGAACTCAATGCACGTGCAAATGGCCGACGAAGCGATTTGCATCGGGCCGGCGTCGAGCAAAGAAAGTTATCTCAAACGCGATCGCATCATCGGTGCGGCGGAGATTGCCGACGTGGATGCGATCCATCCGGGGTATGGGTTTCTGTCGGAGGACGCGCGCTTTGCGGAGGTGTGCGAGAGTTGCAACATCGCCTTCATCGGCCCGGGCTCAACGGTGATGAATGCGTTTGGCGACAAACAAACCAGCCGCGAACTGGCCGAACGCGCCGGCGTGGCGGTGCCGCCCGGGTCCGACGGAATGGTGGAGGACGAGGCCAGCGCGCGGCGCATTGCCAAGGAAATTGGTTATCCTGTGATGATCAAGGCCGTGGCCGGCGGTGGCGGGCGCGGCTTGCGCGTGGCGCATAATGAAGTTTCGCTATTGAAGGGCTATCACACCGCACGCTCCGAGGCGGAAGTGGCGTTTGGCAACAGCGGCGTTTACATCGAGAAATTCATCGAGAACCCGCGGCACGTTGAGTTTCAAATCTTGGGTGACACGAAGGGAAACATCATCCACCTCGGCGAACGCGATTGCTCCATCCAACGCCGCAACCAAAAGCTCATCGAGGAAACGCCTTCACCGCTGATGGCCGATCGGCCTGAGCTGCGCAAAGAAATGGGCGAAGCCGCGCTGCGTATTTGCCGCGAGGCGCGCTACGTGAATGCCGGCACGGTGGAGTTTGTGACGGACGCCAAGGGCAACTATTATTTTCTGGAGGTCAACAAACGCATTCAGGTGGAGCATCCCATCACCGAGGAAGTGACCGGCGTGGACCTTGTGAAACAGCAAATCCTCATCGCGATGGGCGAGCCGCTGCGGCTCACGCAGGACGAGGTCACCTTCAGCGGCCACGCTATCGAATGCCGCATCAACGCCGAGAATCCATTTGCCGATTTCGCGCCCTCGCCCGGGCGCGTGAAAATGTATTACGCACCCGGCGGCCGCGGCGTGCGCATCGACAGCCACGTGTACGCCGGCTACACCATCCCGCCCACGTACGATTCGATGATCGCCAAGCTCATCACCACCGGCAAAGACCGCCGCGAGGCGATCGCCCGCATGAGCCGCGCGCTCGGCGAATATATTATCACCGGCGTGAAAACCACCATCCCCTTCGAGCAAGCCGTGATGCGCGATCCTAATTTCCGCCGCGGAGAGTACGCCACCAATTTCATTGAGAACCTCCTAGCCAACCGCCGCGAGATGATCGAGCGGGACGCATAAGATTGGGGCACCCTGTGAAACCCCTCGCCGACTGCCACCTCTACGCCTTCGTCGACAGCGCCTATTTGCACGATCGCACCCCCGTCGATCTCACCCAACAACTTTGCGACGGCGGCGCCGACCTCATCCAACTCCGCGCTAAAGACTGGCCCGAAGAAAAAATCCGCCAAACCGCGGAAACCCTCCTCCCCATCACCCGCGCCGCCAACGTCTCCCTCGTCATCAACGACCACTGGCAACTCACCAAAAACCTCGGCGCAGAAATCTGCCACCTCGGCCAGGAAGACTTTTTTGAGTCGAGCGACAAGGGTCGAGCGACAAGCGATCAACCCTCAGCCCTCAACCCTCAGCCGGCCCTCGGCCTTAGCACCCACGCCCCTGAACAAGCCATCCGCGCGATGGAAACCAATGCCGCCTATCTCGCCATCGGCCCCGTTTTCCCCACGCCCACCAAGCCCGGACGACCGGGCGTCACGCTCGACTACGTCCGCTGGGCCGC
>JAPKDK010000082.1 GCA_028872645.1 Verrucomicrobiota bacterium | reverse complement strand
AACGAATGAACCGACAAGGCGCAATCGCCGGAATGATCGCCGGCATCGGCGTCACACTGCTGTACGTCTTCCAGCACAAAGGAATCATGTTCATCCCCGGCACTTCGTTCTTGGGTGACATGAAAGAAAATTGGTTCTTCGGAATCACCCCAAACGCCTTTGGGGCAGTGGGCGCGGCAGTCAACTTCACCGTCGCATTTGCTGTTTCAAAGACCGCCGCACCGCCCCCCAAAGAAGTCCAGGAATTGGTCGAACGCATCCGCACGCCTGGCGATTAAACTTTCGCCCCACCCAACACTTCCGCAACCGACTCGCGCAATGCGCACACCATTTTGCGCAACTGCGCCGTCGTCGTGCAATACGGCGGCAACAACGGAATCACATTCCCAATCGGTCGCGTCAACACCCCACGCCGCGCCATCGCCTCGCAAACGCGAATGCCCGCTTGCGCTTTCAATGGAAACGCCTTGCGCGTTCGCCAATCCGCCACCAATTCCACGCCCGCCACCAAGCCCTCCTGCCGCACATCCCCCACGCAAGCCAGCGGCCACAGCGTTTGTAATTCATCGCGCAAAAGTTTTTCCAGCCGGCGCCGTTTCTTTTTGGATTCCGCCGCGTGCAAAATTTCCAAACTCGCCAACGCCGCCGATGCTCCCAACTGATTGCCTGTGTAACTGTGCCCGTGGAAAAAAGTTTTAAACTCCTCGTACTCGCCGAGGAACGCATCAAACACGGCTTGCGTCGTCAACGTCGCCGCCATCGGCAAATAACCGCCCGTCAACCCCTTCGCCACACATAAAAAATCCGGCGTCACCTTTTCCTTTTGGCACGCAAACGTTGCCCCCGTCCGCCCAAAGCCCGTCATCACTTCATCAGCAATCAACTGCGTCCCACTCGCCCGCACCGCTTTGCCTATGCGCTTCAGCCAACCTTCCGGATGCGCGATCATCCCCGCTGCGCCCTGCACGCGCGGCTCCACCACAATGGCCGCGTACTTCCGCCGTTTCAATTTAGCCTCCACTTTGCCCACGCATTCCCAGTTGCATTTGCGCCCAATCCGCGCGTCTTCGCGTCCCGCTTTCGCGCGATTGAACGGACAACGATAACAATACGGCGACATCACTTGATCACTTTTGAAAAGCAATCCTCCGTACGCTTTATGAAATAAATCAATGTGCCCCACGCTCACCGCTCCCACCGTGTCGCCGTGATACGCGCCCTCCAACGAAAGAAATTTCGGCACACGCGCGCGCCCCGTGCGCCGCGTAAATTCATACGACATTTTCAACGCCACCTCCAACGCCGTGGACCCATCGTCCGAGAAAAAAACTTTTTTGAGTGAACCCTTTGCGGATTTCACCAAACGCTCCGCCAACAAAGCCGCCGGTTCGTTCGCAAATCCCAACGCCGAAGTATGCGCCACTTTTTTCAACTGCCGCTGCACTGCCGCGTTAAGCTTGGGGTGATTGTGCCCGTGCAGATTCGTCCAAATGCTCGCATTCGCATCAAGAAATTTTTTGCCGCTCACATCCTCCAACACCGCCCCCTTCCCGCGCGCCAACACGATGGGCTCCCGCTTGGCCCAATCACGCATTTGCGTGAAGGGATGCCACACATGTTTTTGGTCCAGCCGCGCCAGTTTATGCATCGCTTTTCCCTTCCTCGATTCCCTCCCCCAAAACTTCCAACAATTTTTCAATGTCACCGGGCGAGTGCGCCGCGCTCACCGTAATCCGCAACCGCGCTTCGCCGTGCGCCACTGTCGGATAACGAATCGCCGGCACAAATACGCCCCTTTCCAGCAACTGTTCCGATAACGCCACTGCCTCAGTCTCGCCCCCGATGATCAAAGGCAAAATCGCGCTTTGTACCACGGGCAATTTCCAGCCACGCGCGATGAGGCCGTTTTTTAATTCATCCACCAAACTCCACAAACGCGTGCGGCGCTCTTCGCCTTCCGCAGATTGCACTACTTCAATCCCCGCCCGCGCCGCCGCCGCCTGCGCGGGCATCGGCGCGGTAGAAAACACAAAACTCCGCGCGCGATGCCGCAAAAAATCCACCAATTCGTTTGAGCCGCAAATATAACCGCCCGCCGCGCCAAGCGCTTTGCCGAGCGTGCCCATCTGCACTTCCACGCGATCGGCCACGCCAAATTCCTCCGCCACGCCGCGCCGCCCTTCGCCATACAATCCAGTCGCGTGCGCTTCATCGAGCATTAGCCACGCTCCGTGTTGTTCTTTCAATTCAACGAGATTCAACAAAGGCGCGAGGTCGCCGTCCATCGAGTACACACTCTCCGCCACCACCAACGTGCGAGCGCCTTGCCCCGCCGCCCATTCAAGAAGGCGCGCGAGGTCGGCGAGGTCGTTGTGTTTGCACACGCGCAGTTTCGCGCCCGAAAGCTTCGCGGCATCCACGAGACTCGCGTGCACGAGTTTGTCAATCACCACCACATCACCAGTGCCAACCAAAGCCGGAATCGTACCCAACGCCGCCGCATAACCAGAAGAAAACGCCAGCGCGGCCTCGGTCCCTTTGAAATTCGCCAGCGCGTTTTCCAATTGGTGATGCGGCGACTGCGAACCACTAATGAGCCGCGCCGCACCCGCACCCGCACCAAATTTTTTAATCGCCGCCGTGGCCGCCTCTTTCAATGCTGAATGATTGGCGAGCCCCAAATAGTCATTCGAAGAAAAATTCAAAACCTCGCGACCTTCCAGCCGAATCCATGCCCCCTGCGCCGAAGCCACTTCGCGCACAGTGCGCCGCAAGTCAGCCGATTCAATCCCAGCCAATTCACCCACCAATTTTTCCTGAAATGAATCAGTCATTTTTGCAACTCACTTCCCATTTTCCATTGAGCATCACCCTCTGTGCTGGGCCGGTGTGATTCACAATCGCTTCCAACGCAAACTCAATCGGGCCGTCGAATGGAACGGTCATCAAATCCGCGAACACATCCATCGCCAACTCGCCCACTTGCCCCGCCATCCCCAGCGCGCGGGCGGGGTTTAAGGTGACGCATCGCAACAGGGTTTCCAAATCTAAATCTGGAAAGGCCTCGCGATGGGAGCGCAGTTCGTCGAATAAGCTCAACTCCGCATCGCCCGCGCGCATCGTGGCGAGGCTGTCGGTGCCGAGACAGAGATTCACGCCCGCCGCGCGCAATGCCTCGGCGCGAAAGGGCGCGTGGCCGAAATAATCATGACTGCGCGGACAATGAACGAGGTTCACTTGGTTTTCCGCCAGCAAACGGATGTCGTCGTCATCCAAATAATTTCCGTGAATGCCAATCGTCCCGTCGCGCAACACGCCGTGACGCTTCGCGTGAGTGACGGGCGAGCTGCTGCCGCAATCGTCCATCTCGCGGCCCGCGCCGGCAAGCCGTTCGTAAAGTGCGCCAGTACCTTGGCGGAACATTTCGTCTTCCTCCGCCGATTCCGCCAAGTGCATCGCCATCAGCAAATCCGTGGCGGCACACGCTTCGAGCAAATCTGGTTTGGTCGTATAGGGCGCGTGGGGCGACAAGCCCACGTGCCCGCGTGGCGGTTTGTGGCTGGCAATCCAGTCCACCGCATCGGCCACGGCTTGGGCGGCATCGCTATTGGCGCGGATGACAATCAATTCCAAAAAAGAAACCAACCGCAAGGGCGTGGCGTCCCACAGCTCGGGCAGCAAATCCGGTCGCGTCTCGATGTTGCCGAGCGTGGTGGTGCCGTGGCGCAAACATTGGGCCGCGCCGTGCAGCCACGATTCGCGATGGGCGGCGGCATCCACATTCTCCTTGAGATCGACGATGGCGTTGATCCAATCGGTGAAGGAACGCGGCGCGGGAATGGCGCCGACAAAATCAGTGTAGTCTAGATGACAGTGTGCGTTGACAAGGCCCGGCAACAGAATCACCTCACCGAGATCCACCGCCTCACTTTTATTTTTAACATCGGCCCACGCACCCACCTCGATGATGCAGTTTCCATCCACGCGCACGAAACCATCCGCGATGGGCGGTTGGGAAATCGGAACAACAATGCGCGCGCGCAAGAGCACGCGCCACGCTAACGGGGAACCCGCGTCGCGGTCAACCTATGTCAAGCCGCCACCGCTTGGAGTCCGCTCTTCAACTGGGCCGCTTGTTTGTGATTGCGGGCCTTGAACTTGCTGTGCCGTTTGCGCAATTGCGCCTGCACTTTTTTGGTGACGCGATCGATGGCCGCGTAAAGGTCGTTTTCCGCATCCCGCGCGATGAGACTTTGGCCGGGTAAAGCCACCTTTATCGTGCAGGTGAATCGCTTGTCGGGATGGCCGTTGTGATCACGTTCCAGATTCACAAACGCCGCGAGGGCGTGGGTTTCCTGATGATCGAGCTTCTCGATGCATAAACGAACGTGATCCTTGAGACCATCGGTAAGGATAACTTTGTGGGTAGACAGGACCAGCTTCATATAATGTCAACATACCACATTTTCAGGATTTCGCCAATGGGAAGGGTGAAAACTTGATTAACTTATTCACGCCCGAAGCCCCTCAATTCACAAGTTAATCACAATCTGAAAACTTGCGGTGACGGGAAAATGCACCGCGAAGGTCGGTTGATAATTGGCCTTGAATCACCTGTAATTCGCGATAAACGGCACTATTTTTTTTATTTGGATGGGCGGTTTGGCGCGGGTTTAGTTTCACAAATTGGTCAGAAAGATCATTTATCGAGAGTTTTTCACAACGATTTTTGGCCACGCACCACATGGCTTGGAGGGCTGCGCCATACGCCGCACCTTCGCTGACGGCGAGGGTCACCACTTCGGCATCGAAAACATCGGCCATAATTTGCCTCCAGAGTTTGGATTGGGCGCCGCCGCCGGTGGCGCGGATTTGTTTTGCTTTCACGCCGAGAGTCGCAAGACGGCGCAAGCCGTAATTCATCCCGAGCGTTACGCCCTCCATCGCGGCGCGTGCAAAGTGGCCCGCGCTTTGCGTTTTTGTGTTCGCACCAAACCACACGCCCGTGCCATCGGGCACATTCGGCGTGCGCTCGCCTTCGAGGTACGGCAACAGAATGAGGCCATCACTTCCGGCGCGAACTTTGGCGGCAGCTTTTTCAAATTGCGCGTGCGAGAGGCCGTGATGGTTCCGCACCATCTCGGTGGCCACAGTGACGTTCATCGTGCAAAGCAGCGGCAGCCAGCGATTGGTGGAATCGCAGAAAGCAGCAATCTCGCCTTCGGGATCAATGACGGGTTTGGCCGCGCACGCGTAAATAGTTCCACTGGTGCCAAAGCTGGCGGTCACAATTCCCGGCCGCGTGTTGCCCGTGCCGATGGCACCCATCATATTGTCGCCGCCACCGGCGCTCACCAATGTATCGGTGGAAAGCCCGAGTGCCTTGGCGGTGGCGGTGGAAAGATGGCCGGCGGGTTGGTCGCTGGAAATCAGCGGCGGCAGTTTGTCTGCCAACGCGGGGTCGATGGCCTTGATGGCGGCGCCGGACCACTTGCGGTTTTTGACATCGAGCAACGCCGTGCCGCTGGCGTCGCCATATTCCATGACGGCATTACCGGTGAGCCAAAAATTCAAGTAGTCGTGCGGCAACAAAACCGTGGCGAGGCGTTTGTAATTTTTTGGTTCGTGCTTTTTGAGCCACGCAATTTTCGGCGCGGTGAATCCCGGCAACATCGCGTTCCCCACGCGGCTAATGGTTTTTTTGAGGCCGCCGAGTTTTCGAGTGATGGCTTCACACTCGGCTGTGGTGGTGGTGTCACACCAAAGTTTGGCGGGCCGAATAACCGCGCCCTTTTTATCGAGTGGCACAAACCCGTGTTGTTGGCCACTAACGCCAATGCCCTTCACCTCCGCCGCGCTGGCCTTGGCTTGTTTGAGCGCGGCTTTGAGCGCGGCCGCCAGGGCGCGTTTCCAAGTATCGGGATGCTGCTCCTTCGCGCCCGTGGGGAGTCCGGAAATCAGCCCGTAAGCACGCTGTGCGCTGCCAAGCACCTTGCCATTCTTAGCATCCACCACCAACGCCTTGGTGGATTGCGTGCCGCTGTCGATGCCAATAAAAAGTTCGCGCATTGAATGACTACTCCGAATCGTCGGCGCAAATGATTTGAATCATTCGGTCTTCCAGGTCACCGAAGGGAATTTTTTCCTCTTGTTTTGTTTCGAAATAATTCAATACGGCGAACTCATCATCTTCAATTCGGACAGTAAATCCAGCTCCAACTTCGAGGGCGCGCTTGATTTGCTTGTCCGGCTTCATCGAGGCCAATGGATAATCCACATTCCATCCTTCCTCCCGCAACATCTGGATCATCGACAGCGTGGCAGGGCGTTTGGATTCATCCTCAATCAGGGCGTAGACTTCAATATTGCCGTGGATTTCCGGCAGCAATCCTCGATCTTTCAACAACTCCACCAAAACCACATCGCCCATCGCAAATCCGGCAGCGGGAATGTCTTTCTTGCCTTTGGAGACAAGGTTCACCAATTGATCGTAGCGGCCGCCGCCAGCGATGGCTCGGAATTTTCCCTGGCGATCGAAGGCTTCGTAGACAACGCCGGTGTAGTATGCGAGACCGCGGATGACGTTGTAGTCGATCTTCACGAAATCGCTCAGCCCGCGCGCGGCGAGGTTGTTGAGTACGGCTTGGAGTTCTTCGGTGGGCTCGCCACTGTCGATGAACTTGCGGACTTGTTCCAGTGTGAAACCGAGGGCTTGGAATTTTTTTTCGCTTTCTTCGGGCGCAGTGCGTTCGAGTTTGTCGACGGCCTGATAAAAAGCGTATGCCTTCGACTCGTCACCGCCGTTTTGATTGAAAAAATCTTGCCACGCGTTGCGGCTGCTGAGGCGGATGACGAAGTCCTCGGCGGTGAGGTGGAAATCGCGTAGCAAATCAATGAGCATTGCGATGAGTTCCGCATCGGCGGCGGGATCGGCTTCGCCAAAGATGTCGGCATTAAACTGGAAGTGCTCGCGCAGTCGGCCTTTTTGCTGGCGTTCGTAGCGGAAGAGCTGCGGGATGGAATACCATTTGATGGGTTTTTTGTAGTGCCGTTCGCGGGCGACCACCATCCGGGCCACGGTAGGGGTCATCTCCGGACGAAGCGCCACGGCACGTTCGCCTTTGTCTTCGAAGTTGTAAAGTTGGCCGACGATTTCCTGGCCGCTCTTGGTGGTGAATAGGCTCAATGGCTCCAGCGGCGGGCCGTCATAAAGTTGGAAGCCGTATTTGCCCGCGACGAAATGCCACTGATCAAAAATGAGTTTGCGCACGCTAGCACTCCAAGCCTCGCCGTCGGGCAAGGGCTCGGGATAAAAATCACGAAATCCGGGCAGTCGTTCCACGCGGAGAGAAAACAACCAGCAGAGGCGATGGTCAAGCGCGGAAGATTGCTACAACCCAAAATGCTCCCACAACGCAGCGGGCTCGAGTCGGAGGTTGATGTAAAATGGACCGAAATCTGCGTAGCGGGCGGTGACTTCGTCTTTGCGCATTTCGTGGACGATGTCTTTTACCGAGGCAACTTCCTTTGCCATGAGGGTGACTCCCCATTCCCAGTCGTCGAGGCCGGTGCTGCCGGTGATGAGTTGGCTGATGCGGCCGGCGTATTTGCGGCCGGTGGTGGCGTGGGTTTTCATCAACTTTTTGCGCGTATCGAAATCAAGACTATACCAGTTGTCCTCACCCTGCCGTTTTTTGAGCATTGGATAAAAACACATCACCTCCCAATCGGGCATTTCGGGATAGAGCCGGAATTTTTCGTAATCCACTTTCCACGCCATCAGCTCTTCCATTTTGGCATCAAACTCCGGCGTGCCTTCGGCGAGCTTGAACTCTTGTTGTGCGCGCGCTTTGAGGTCATCTTCGGTCGGTTGATATTCGGTCAACTCCGTGACGCTGAAGTAGCTGTAAACAAGATCGATGCTACCCGGCGGAAAACACGCCTCGAGGTCGCGATGCATTTGCGCGAGCTGCGCGAGGTCCTCGTGGAAAAGCCAAAACGCAAGATCCGCCTTGCCGCTCACATTGGCAAAGCAACGCAATAATGGGTGGGACGCATTGCTGTTGGCGGCGCAGTGGGCTTCGAGGCGTTCGCGGGCGGCCTCACTTTCGCGCGGCGACAACTCCTCCCACGCCATTCGATCCAGGCGATAAAACAAATGCATCACGTGGATGCCCTCGGTCATTTTCACAGTTGGCAAAGTCATAATTTTTTACGGGCAGGGAGATTGTTCAATCTTCCCTCGTTTGGCAAAGGAAAACCCGTCGACGGGGCGGCTAAGTCATTTTTTGATAAAACTGAAACAACCCCACCGCCGCCATCGCGATCGCTGAAATCCACAGCAGCGCCGTCCACGCTTTGCCCGGTTGCAGCGGTTTGTCCGTTTGTTTGTAGCGGAAATACAGCGCCGCGCCCGCGAGGAATGGCAGCATCAACGCCTGTGCCACGCCGCCCACCAGCACCAGCGACACCGGCGCGCCCACAAACAAATACACCCCCGCGCAGACCATCGGCACCACGATGCAACATTGGCTCAGCAACTTCGCGCGCTCCTTTTCGTTGCGCGGCTTCTTCAATTGGAACAGCACCAACCCATCCGCCAACAACCGCGCGTTCGAAGCCGAAGCCGTCACCATCGTGGAAAACAACACCATAAATGCGCCCAACAAAAAAACCGTCAACCCCGCTTCACCGAGCGGCGCGTACATTTTGGAAAGATCCGCGATCATCGTCTCATTGCTCACGCCTGAAGAGCCGTGCAACAACGCCGCGCCCAGCAGGAAAAACGCCACCGTCGCGCCGGTGTAAACTACCATCGACACACACGCATCAATGCGCATTACCCGCAGCCAACCCTGCGTGCGCCGGTACCACACGTTGGTGGGATTCGGCGTGCCGACATTGCGCGCGTAGCCTTTTTCCAAACACCAATACGGATAATAAATCAATTCCGAAGCTCCCACGCCAATAATCCCGAACGCCGCAAACGCCGTGGAAAAATCCCCCGGCAATCGGAACTGGAATCCCTCGCGAATATCGCCCCACGAAATCGAATGCGCCGCCATCTCCGGCGACCATTGCAAACTGCCCAACGCAAACAACGTCGCCAACATAAACAACACCACAACAATCGTCGAAAACACCTCCACCGGCTTATACTTTCCCGAAGCCAAAATCGCCACCGTCGCCGCCGAAACCCCCACCGCGATCAATCGATCCATCGTGAAAATCCCCGTGCCTCCGCCCTCGCCGAACCAGCCCAACTCCGCCACCACTTGCCCTACCCCGCCCACAATGCCGCCGAGCTGAAACAAAATCCCAACAAACATAAACAACCAACACCACACCAACCACGACACTACCCAACGCGGCCCTGGGATCGTGTTCATTGCTTCCAACGTCGTCATCCCCTTGGAAATCGCGAACCGCCCCAGCTCCACCTGCACCAGCACCTTAATCATACATCCGCCGATGATAAACCACAGCAAGCTGAACCCATACTCCGCCCCCACCATTGGCGTGGCAATCAGCTCTCCCGAGCCCACAATGCAAGCGGTGATAATCAGCCCCGGCCCCAAATGCCGAAGAATTCCGCGCCAATGAGTCGGCGCATCCTGAGGGCCAGTAGTGGACATAGCCGAAGGTTAAGCGAAAGACACTGTGGAAACAAGCCCTACACTATTTCCAGCGCACCACATCACCCGCTTTCAGGGTGGTGGCGGGTTTGGCGGGGCGGAGTTTTCCGGCACGGGTGAGTTGGGGCGTGCCGGTGGGGCGGATGCCAGCTTTGCGGCGGGCGGTGTAAATGGTCATGCCGGGTTTCCACGGGACGACTTTGCGCTCGCCGGTCTTGGGGTTGATGAGGGTAATGTTTTTGGAATTTTCCTTGGGCACTTCTGACACTTCTTTGGGAAGAGTCGGAAGCGCGGGAGGTGGTTCTTCTATTCCCCGCGGGCGGTATTGGAGTTGGGCTTCGGGCAGGAGGCGTTTGAGATCTTCGATGCGTTGTTCGTCCAGCGGATGGGTGCGCAAAAACCACGGCGTGCGGCTGCCGCCTTGGGCGCGGTTGTATTCGGCGAAGCGTTCCCAAAACTTAATCGCCTCCGCCGGATCATACCCCGCGCGCGCCATATAAATGAGCCCAATGCGGTCCGCCTCACTTTCCTGCAGCCGACTGTGCGGCAGCTCGGAGCCCAGCGTGGTGCCAAGGCCATACGCGATCATTAACGTGTTTTTAGAAATGGCATCCATTTTTGTGAAACTTGAAATCAACGCCAGCCCCATGCCCTGCACCACAAGCACGCGGCTGATGCGTTCCGCGCCGTGATGCGCTACCGCATGTGCCACCTCGTGCGCCAACACCGTGGCGAGACCGGCTTCAGTTTGGGTGATTTGCAAAATGCCGGTGTACACGCCCACTTTGCCGCCGGGCAAACAGAAGGCATTGGCTTGGCTGTTGTCGAACATCACAAATTCCCACTGCGCCTTGGGCAGATTGGCCACAGCGGCGATGCGGTTGCCCACGCGTTGCAGAATGGCGGTGGCGTTTTGATCACTACTCAGCGGCGTACTGGCTTTGAGGTTCGTAAACGCTTCGCGGCCCATCCCACGTTCCATTGACGGGGAAATCAGATTGAGCTGCGAGCGGCCCGTCTCCGGCACGGTGGTGCACGCGACCGTCCCCGCCAACAGTAAAGCCAAAACGGCTGAATTGATTTTTGCCCCAAAACTCATTGGCGGAGCATATGAAATTTCGTGTATTTTTCAAGCCCCGCATTTACCTTGGCTCCGCCGCGCGCGGACGGCATACTGCGCCTATGGAAATCCAACTGGCATACGGCGAAGGGCAGTTGCCCATTGAATGCCCCGACGACCGAACCACGGTGATCAATCCCACCCCGCGCGAAGGGTTAGCGGATGAACGTGCCTCGCTGTTGGCGGCGCTGGGAAATCCAATCGGCGAGAAACCGCTCAAGCAGCTGATCAAGGCGGATACCAAAATCTGCATTCTGTTTACTGACCTCACCCGCGCCACGCCCAACGATCGCATCATCCCGTGGTTGCTCG
>JAPKDK010000377.1 GCA_028872645.1 Verrucomicrobiota bacterium | reverse complement strand
GCCGATCCGTGCGACTGTGCAACCCAACAAACCGCTGCCCACATTGCCGGAAATTAATCCTACGCCCGATCCCCTCCCGCAACCTGCGATCGAACCCGTTCCACTTGCGCCCGTTGCGACTACGGACAAAGGTTCGTTTGAATTGCAAATCGGCAAGGTGTGGTTGGTGCGGTTGGGTGTGTTGATGGTGCTCACCGGCTTGGTGTATCTCGCGCGAATGGGCTACGAGGGCATTAGCAATTCGGTGCGCCCTTACATTAATGCGGCGTTATTATATGCGGTCAGCTTTGGAATGTTGACAGCGGGGTTGTGGTTGCATCGGCGATTTGAGTCGCTCAAAAATTATTCGGAAGTGCTTGCCGGCGGCGGGTTTGCGGCGGTGTATTTTTCCACGTATTCACTTTATTTTGTGGAGCGACCGTATCTTGGCTTGATTGGAAGCCCCGTGTTGGCGAGCGTGCTCCTTGCGGCGTGGGCGATTTTCATCGTCATCGTGGCCACGCGAAGGCGTTCGGAACTGATGGCGATGTTCGCCATTGCCGGCGCGTATTATGCCTCATACGTGCCGCTCATCCACGACGCCACAGGCGCGCACGCGGGCTTCACATTGCTCTCCAACGCGGCACTCGCAATCGCCGCCACGGCGTTTGTCATTCGGAATCGTTGGGCCAATCTTCCGTTCCTCAGTCTCGTCACCACCTTTGCCGGATTTGGCTATTGGCGTTTTGTGCATCCGGCTGGCAATGACGCGGGGTTCTGGAATGGCGCGGGTTTTCTCACTGCGTACTGGATTATCTTCACGTTGGCGGCCCTTCTCACGCGCCACGAATCCATGAGTGCCGCCCGGCGCGCCAGTTTCATTCACCTAAACAACACCGCGTATTTTTGTTTCATCACATTCACCCTGTTAGCTTTGCCAGAAATGCGGGGAGATTATTGGGTATTCCCGCTGGTATATGGCTTGGCGCTGGCGGTACTGCACGCGCTGATGCGGCGCCAGTTGCCGGATGAAAAAGGACTGACCAACGAGTTGCTGGCGTTGGCGACCGTGTTCATCGCGCTGGGCATCGGACTGAATTTCGACCTCAACAACGCCTCGTGGTGTCTGGCGCTGCTGGGGCTGGCGTTCGCGGGTTTCGGTTGGGCGCTGCGGTCGG
Organism: Verrucomicrobiota bacterium; assembly: GCA_028872645.1. Classification (GTDB taxonomy): domain Bacteria; phylum Verrucomicrobiota; class Verrucomicrobiia; order Limisphaerales; family UBA1100; genus JACNJL01. The sequence continues at coordinate 925 of JAPKDK010000377.1, read as the reverse complement.
TGCAATTGTTTGGCGTGGGTCAACTGGCACTGTGGGGTGCGGCGCCGATGGTGATTCTGCAAACTTCATTGCCCGGCAACGAATTAACTTGGGGACTAGCACTCATCGCGCCCGTGCTGTTGCTGGCCAACGCGTGGGTGATCGATCGATCGCGGGAGAGTTTTAAAAATCGATTTGAATCGGCCGAGCAATACATCGCGCCAACCAGCACGGCGGGACAAATCACGTCGGTGTTGGTGGGCCTGTTCATCGCCATCAAATTTGTGGCAGACGAACGGCTGTGGTGGATGCTGCCGATCATTGGTATCGCCCTCAGCGTGGGTGCGTTGATGCTGCGCCTCACGCCCGCGCTTGTCGCGGCGCAGTCGTGGTTGGTGGTGGCCGCGTTGCTCTCGCCATTCAAAATGATCGGCGAGGGTGCCGACCTCGTTCTTTCATTTATTCCCGCGTTGGCAATGCTGGGGATGAGCCATTTTATGCTGCACGCTCGCACGCTCATTGATGACCAACAAAGCCCGCTCGGCAAATTGGCCACGGCGAACACCTCAGTTTATTTCCTGGTCGGTTGGTTGCTGATGCTCGCGTGGGGCTACAGTTTTATGGAGGCAAAATATTTGTTCATTACATTCACCGCAGTCGCCATCGGCCATACAATGGCGCACGCACGGCGCACGCGATTTGAACGCATTTTAGTTGGCGTCGCTTTTGGGTTATTGGGCTGGATGATGTTCGGCTGGCACTGCGCCTTTCATTGGAATGAACCGGTGCTGTGGGATGGGCTGGCGATTAGCATATTGTTGGCCGCGCAATATTTCGCGCGCGAACGCGACACGGAAAACATCATCCCCGAAGCGGTCCACGGGCTGTTAATCGTGGCAATGAACCTCAGCCTTTGGGTATGGGCTTCGCGAATGGTGCCGGGAGA
>JAPKDK010000081.1 GCA_028872645.1 Verrucomicrobiota bacterium | reverse complement strand
GCAAGCAGCCCAACCATCACCAGCACAACAGCCAATTCCACTATGGTAAATCCATAGCACGCACGGGAGGTTTTGCGGCGGCGCAGGTCGGGAGACATTGGGAAAACGGTACATCACTGTTTTAGTCAGTCAACCCTGACGATGGAACTTTGAGGAAAATTCCCGCCCAACGCCGGTCAATTTCGGCTTTATCTTTGAGAAATGCCTGATTTGGCCATTTTCAGCCGCATCAACTTCATTGAATTGGCAATCTGAAACTTGAAGCGGCCGATTAGTCTTCTTCTTTTTCAATCGTGATTTGCAATCCCGGCATCACCTTCGGCATCAGCCAGTTGCTCACCTTGCTCACCATCGCCGGCAGACCGTCCGGATCGGTTTCGGTATCGAAGACGTGATCGCAGTTTTCGATGACAAATAATTCCTTCGGATCATTGGCCTGCTCGAACAGCTCGCGCGATTCTTCAATCGGCACCACGTCATCCGCCGTGCCGTGCACCAGCAACCACGGCACCTTCACGCTGGCGGCAAGGCCGATGACGGTGCCAATGGAATTCATATCATCCACAAACGATTGCGAAAGCGGGCAGTCATCCTTGCCCCACATATGGCCCGTGCCCGGCGTCTCCTCGCCAAACTCCACCTCACTAAATTTTTTGGTGTGCACCATCCCAGCGAGCGATACGAGCAATTCAATGCGGTCATCAGTGGTCGCACGTTTGACGCCCACCGCGCCGCCGAGGCTGTGCCCCACGTAAGCGATGCGCCGGCCTTGCGCGGCCAGTGCGTCGATCACCGCGCCGAGGTCTTCCACTTCCTTGGTGATGCACGAATCCTCGAAGCGCCCCTCCGAGCCGCCATTGCCTGAAAAAGAAAAACGGAGCGCCGGAATGCCCGCCATCGCGAGGCACGCCGCCAGCGTGGTCACAAAAGGGCGATCCATATTCGCCGTCACACCATGGCCAATGACCACCGTAAACGGGCTGTGAGATTTGGCCGCATGAAAAGCGTAGTCCAGCCGCTCCCCCTGCGCGTTGCGAATTTCCGCGTCCATCGGCGCGGTTTATATAAAATTATCCGTAGTTTTGCGAGTTTATTCCGGCGCAACTCCAGCGGCTGGCGGCCATTAAATTCCAGCGCCGCGATAGGCGCCCGGAACATTTGAAGCCAAGCCGCGCCATTTCGCCTTCCCAATCCGGTAACCGCCGCGCCTCCAGCCGCGTGGCGTGACGGAAGAAAAAATACATCGCCGCCAGCCAAGCCCTCGCGTGCCACCTCCACGCTCCGCGCGAAGGTTGGCCGAATTCCGCTACCAACCATTGCCCCTCCGGACGCACGCTTGCCGCCAGTCGGGGCATCAAAACAGCCAGTGTTTCGGGGGAGAAACAATCGAGAAAAAAACACGTTACCACCGCGTCATATTTGCCTTTTGAGAAATCCCACTCCAACGCATCCGCTTGGTGAAACCTCACTTTGGCATTCGCCGGCAAACGCCCCCGCGCGCGGGCAATCATCGCCCCGCTGGCTTCCACGCATTCCACTTTTATTTCCGGAAACTGCCGCGCCAATTCCACCACAAACCGACCATCGCCCTCGCCCACCGTGAGCACGCGCCGCGCATCCGCCAGCCACGGCAGCAAATCAAACCGGCACCGCAACAACCCCCGCCCAAACATCGCATATTCCAGCCACCGATACGGCCGCGCGAGGCGGTCAAACGTGCTGCCGGCATCTGGCCGGCAGATCGAGGGCGCAACATCGGTCGGCAAAGTGCCGGCCGCACCGGATGCCACAGATCTAATTTTTTGCATTTGCGCCATCATTTTCCTCTACAAAAAAACAAACAACGGCGTCAGCAAAACCGCATCCGCCCACACGCGCTGGGCTTCGGCCGAAAACAATTCCGGGCGGCGCGCTAATTCCAGCAACGCCAACGCGCTCGCCGCCAAGGCCAGCGCCAGAGGCAACCACCGTGCGTCCAACGCCGCGGCGCCCAAAACCAATCCCACCCAACCCAACGCCATCCACGGCAGCGCGCGTTCCATCCCTGCCCAGCGCCGTGCCATTGAAGGTTGGGCCATCGCCGCGTCACATTCGCGATCCCTGCCGGCGATCACCATACAATTCATCGCGCACAAACCGACCCAAGCCACCGCCGCCAACACAAAGGGCAACGTGATTTCCAATTTCAGCATCACAAAAAAAAGTGCGCCCACCGCAAAGCCCAACCCCGCCATCGGCTCCTTCCAGCGCCCTGCCCGCTCGCGGGTTGTTTGCCAATGATGCAGTAAAAAATAAACGCCCACCGCCGCGAGCAAGCCCGCGCCCGTCAACATTTCGCGCGCGGACATTTGCAACGCCAGCGCCGCCGCCAGCGCCAGACCCACGCACCACGCCGCCGCCAAGGGCCTCGGGTGGTCGCGCGCAAAAGCGTGCCGCGCGGAATCCACCGGCCCCGTGGGCAGCCGCCGCGCATCCAACAGCCGATCGCCGCAATACGCCAACCACACGCATACCGCCAACAGCCCGCGTTGCATCCAGTCCAACTCCACCGCCAATACGTGCGCGAACGCCGCCTGCCACACAAGCGCCACCACGGGCGCATCGAGGCTGAGGACGTTTGCCCATAGCCACCACGAGCACGGACGCGCGGTGGACAGAGCGACAACTGAGACTGCCGGTTTCATTGGGCGGGCAGCATCGCACATTTTTGTTGTGAACCAAGACGAATCTCGTACCGTCGGGCGATGAGCCCTTCACGCCGTGATTTTTTAAAAACCTCCGCCGCTGCCGTGGCCGCGGCCAATCTCGCCCCAGCGGCGTCCGCCAGACAGCCGGAGTTGATTAACAAAGAAAACGCCCGCGCCGGCGCGTGTGACTGGCAGCTCACCCGCGTGCGGCCGGTTGGCCACCGTACACCGGCCATCGAGGGCTACTGCTCACGCCAATCCGTGAAGGCCGGCGAAAACCTCGACGTGATGGTGAGCACCGAGCCGGCGACGAAGTTCACCCTCGAGATTTTCCGCATGGGCTACTACGGCGGACGCGGCGCGCGCCTCATGAAAACCCTTGGGCCACTCAAGGGTCGGCCGCAGCCCATCCCGCCGGTAGGCGAAAAAAGACTGCGCCAATGCAAATGGGAACCGGCGACGACGATAAAAATTCCCGCCGACTGGCCCAGCGGCGTTTACCTCGGCCGACTCACCACCGTGCCCGACGCCAAGGACAAACCGTACTGGCAAAGCTACGTCATCTTCATCGTGCGCGATGAGCGCCCCGCCGATTTTCTTTTCCAGTGCAGCGACAACACATGGCAGGCCTACAACAGATGGCCCGACAACCACAGCCTCTACACCGACCCGCGCGGCGCGCACGCGGTGGATGTGGCTGTGAGCTTTGACCGGCCGTACGCGAAGTACTCGCAGATTTTTGAGCGCCCGCTCTCCACCGGCTCGGGCGAATTTTTATTGTGGGAATTCCCGCTCGTCTACTGGATGGAAAAACACGGCTACGATGTCAGCTACTGTTCCAACAGCGACTGCCTCGAGCCCAAGCAAATCACTCGCTGCAAAACTTTCCTCAGCGTCGGTCACGACGAGTACTGGGACGTCCGCCAATATCACGCCGTAAAAAAAGCCATCGCCGACGGCACAAACGTGATGTGGCTTTGTGGTAACTCCGTCTTCGGCGTCAGCCCCTTCAGCGACAACAAACGCGTCATCACCCGAGACGGCATTTACAGCGGCTTGACCGACAAAGAAATCAACGCCGCCATCGGCGTTTTCACCAAGGACTGGCGCCGCCGCGGCCCCGACGAGAGCGATATCATCGGCGCCCGCAGCATCGTCCCCTTCAACGGCGGCGGCGACTGGACTTGCACCAAGCCCGACCACTGGATTTTTAAAAACACCAGCATGAAAAAAGGCGACGCCATCCCCGGCCTCGTCGGCTGGGAACACCACGGCGCGCCCGCGAAAAAGCCCGGCCTTGAGGTCGTGGCCGAAGGCACCGTGTGGCGCGGCGGCACCACCCCCGCCCACTGGACCGCCACCATTTTCCCCGGCCCAAAAAAGAACATCATTTTCAACGCCGCCACCATCTGGTGGCCACAGGGCCTCTCCAACCCACCCGGCCATATGCTCCCTTGGAGCCACTACAGCCGCCCCCACGGCCCGGATCCACGCGTGCAACGCATCACGCGCAATCTTTTTGAGGCCACTTTGCAGTAAGAAAAAAACGGAAAAACGACGCCCCCGTAAGGGGCGCCGCTACTTTTGCACAACCCAATTACACACGGAACCTCCCCCGTGCGAGAGGACCTAACACCCTCTATGTATATATTCGCAAAACGGACCCCATTTCTTACAAATATTTTCATTTTTTCCTCATCCGAGTTGACGCTATTCGCGCCTGAAAAACATGTAATTAGCCATTTTAGCCAAGTTTTTTGTGTATATTAGCTGTTTTAAGTTGAAATGTTTTTTTGGAAAAATATGGTTTTTGGCGATGAGCGAATCTGAAATCGGCTGTTGCCCCCGTTTTGACCTCGCGCCTTGGGAGGATCAAATCATCGAGTGGGAGGTCAAACCGTTTGTGCGCGACACGGTGCGTTGTCAGTCTCACATCCCGCTAAACTTCGGCGGCGTGATGATGCGCAGCATGGAATTCATCGAGGCGGCCGGTGTGAAAGACTCGCGATCATCGTACTTTCGGATAAATGTTCGATGTGGAAATCGGGGGTTTACATTTCCGTGGCCGATAAATTGCCCGGCGCGGACAACGTACAATTGAGGGAAAGATTTCTGTCGCGCGTTTCCGAAGGGCACCCTCGCCACGGCGAAAAAAATGAAACGCTGAAGCGGCAATTGTTTTACTACACCACCTGCTCCAAGTGCGCGAAGGCGTACGGGGAAAATTACGTGGTGCTGCTCGCGGAAGTTTAGGGCAGCTCGCGGATTCGCAGGCCTTTGAATTCGATGGGCGAGCCTTCGCTTTCCAAACACAGAAAGCCGGTGGCCGGTTTGCATTCTTTGCCGCCGCTCACCATCACGCCGTTTACCCACAGCTTCACTTCGCCATCAACCGCGCGAATATAATAATGATTCCATTTGCCAACGCCGTGGGTGAGGCGTTGAGTGGGAAAACTACGACTGCTCTTGGGATTGCCAACGGTGTATTCCGAACCATCCGCGCGCTTGTAAGTAATCTGCGGCGTGAAGGCTTTCATACGCGCTTTGCCGGTGGGAAAAACATCGCCGTGCGAGGTGAACCAATTCGACGGCTTGCCTTTTGATTTCTCCCAATTCGTCTCGTAGCCTAAATCCAAAACCTGCACCTCGATGCCCCACGGCAGACGGCCTTTGCCGGCCTCAAGATTCTTGATACTCTCGGGCATCGCCCACAGAAATACGCCGCTGTTGCCACCGTGTTTCATATGCCGCCATTGTACGACCAACTCAAGATTGGTCACCGGCTTCTTAGTGCGGATGACGCCGACCGGTTTACCGGTGCATTGGATGAGGCCGTCCTTGCCCCACTTCCAAGTGTCGGGCTTGCAGTTCACGTTGGTGAAATCCGCCTCGGACATCGCCCGCCAACCGGGTCCGGTGCCCTTTTCAAACTCCTTGGGTTCGGCGGCGGAAAGGGTGAAAGCGAAGGCGAGGAACAACGGCAGAATGAATTTCATGCCGAAGAATACAGGGGAAATGCTCAAACGCCAATGACCAAATCCTAAACCGGGGTGTCCCAATTTGCTGTTGTGTTTGGAGAAACAAGCCTGCGAGCCGGCATTGAGACCCCGCAGACTCGCAAGCTCCTCCCGACAGCGCGCGGTTTGGGTTTTTGAGGGTTGAGATTTCATTGGACATTTTGCCTTGGGCATTGAATATTTTCCGCATGGATCGACGTGCATTTCTCATGGCGTCTACCGCCAGTTTGGGCGGGTTGGCATTTCCTTCGCTTGGCGCGCCGGACGCGCGCGCGAAGCCGGCCAAATCCACCATTCTGTTTTTCCTCTGCGGCGGCTCTTCGCACATTGATATGTGGGATATGAAACCCGAGGCGCCGATCGAATATCGCGGCCCGTTCCGCCCCATCAAAACCACCGCGCCGGGCGTGGACATTTGTGAGCATCTCCCGCTCACCGCCAAGCAAGGCAAACACCTCGCCATCGTGCGGTCGGTCACGGATTTCGGCCGCGCCACCGGCGACCATCACGCCGGTTATTATTACAACCTCACCGGCAACGCGCCGGACCTCACTTTTCGCACCGAAGGCAACAACCGCCGGCCTTACGCCACGGACGCGCCGTACATGGGCTGCGTGATTGGCCAGCGCCGGCCGAAGCATCCGAAGCTGCCGCAAGTCATCACGCTGCCCACCAAGCCCAGCCGCGCGCCCTACACGCGCCCCGGCCAATTCGCCGGACGGCTCGGCCTCGAGCACGATCCATTTTACATCTACGGCCAACACGCCAAGCCGCTGAACTTCACCGCGCCTTCGCTTACGCTCACTGATGGAATGGACCGCAAGCGATTGGCCGATCGTAAAGTTTTTCTCGAAGCCATCAACAACGCCCGCCGCGCTGCCGACATCGACCCCGCCATCGCCAATTACACACGCCAACAACAGAAAGCTTTTGATCTCCTTTCCAGCACCGAAACCGCGGGCGCATTCGACATCGCCAGCGAACCGAAAAAAGTGCGCGAACGCTACGGCGAAGATCTCAACGGCATGAGCATGCTCATGGCCCGCCGCCTCGTGGAAGCCGGTGTGCCCTTTGTCACTGTGTTTTGGAAAGTAGACGGCATCAACTCCAAGCTTGCCAAAAAATGCCGCAGCGCCGGCGGCTGGGACACGCACGGGAATAATTTCAACTGCCTCAAAACCGATCTGCTGCCGCGCTTCGACCAATGCTATTCCGCGTTGCTGGAGGACCTCGCCCAGCGCGGCCTACTCGATTCCACGCTCGTGATGCTCACCAGCGAAATGGGCCGCAAACCAAAGATTGGCGACCCGCGATCCGGCGGCACCACCGGCGGCGGCCGCGATCACTGGACCGCCTGCCAAAGCGTCGTGCTCGCCGGCGGCGGCATTCGCGGCGGGCAAACCTATGGCAAAACCGACGAGTTCGCAGAGTACCCCGTCGAAAAAATCATGGGCCCCGAGAACATCGCCCACACCGTCTACCACGCCATGGGCATCGACGACTTGACTGCCACCGACGCCTCCGGCCGTCTTTTCAACATCGTCGAAAAAGGCCGGCCACTGACTGAACTTTTTTAGTTTTGTGCCCATGAAAATAATCCTCATCCTCGCGTTCATCGCGCAGGCGGTTGTCGGCGCGCCTCTTCAACTTGGCAAACACGGCACCGCGCGCGAGCTGTTTGTGGACAACCATATCATCGCCAAACTCTCCGGCGACTTGAAGCAGCACCTGCACCAACCGGTGGCGAAGGAGGTGGTGTTCACTACCGGCGCGCCTTGGGAGGGGAACACCTGCGCGTACTACACCATCTTTCGCGACGGAAATATTTTCAGGATGTACTACCGCGGATCGCATTGGGACACGAAGGCGAAGCGGGCGACACATCGCGAGGTGACTTGTTATGCGGAAAGCAAGGACGGCATCCACTGGACCAAGCCGAAGCTGGGGCTGTTCGAGTTCAACGGCTCGAAGGAAAACAACATCGTGTTCGACGGCATCGGCACGCACTGCTTCGTGGCGTTCAAGGATAGCAATCCCAACTGCCCGCCCGAGGCGCGTTACAAAGGCATCGCCCGCGGCCGGCCGACGGGGAAGAAGGGGCTGTACGTTTTCCAGTCGCCCAACGGCATCCACTGGAAGCTGATTAAAAATAAACCCGTCATCACCGAGGGAGCGTTTGATTCGCAGAACCTCGCCTTTTGGGACGCCCACACGAAACAGTACCGCGAGTACCATCGCACCTTCGTCAACGGCAAACGCGCCATCATGACCGGTACCTCGCCCGATTTTGTGAACTGGACCAAGCCGGTTTTGCTCGAATACCAAAAGGGCATCCCCGCACAGCACCTTTACACCAACGCCATTGAGCCATACGAGCGCGCGCCGCATTTGCTCATCGGCTTCCCCACTCGCTTTCTGCCCGAACAAGGCTCGCGCGTGGAGCCTACGCTGATGCTCAGCCGCGATGGGCGGCACTTTCACCGCTGGCTCGAGCCGGTCATTCCCGAGAGCGCGCCGAAAGATCGAAAGGGCAACCGCAGCAACTACATGGCGTGGGGACTCGTGGAAATCGCCAGCCGCCCCATGTCCCTTTCCGTTTACGCCACCGAGGCCTACTACACCGGCCCCGATACCCGCGTGCGCCGCTTCGAGTATCGCAAAGATGGTTTCGTATCTCTGCGCGCCGGCGCCATGGGCGGGCTGCTCATCACCAAGCCCATCACGTTGGGACGACTCGCCGAACGCTTAACACTGAATTTCAAAACCGCCAAAGGCGGCCAAGTCCGTGTCGGCCTCTTCACCCCCGGCTGCCAACCCATCCCCGGCCACACCCTCGCCGACTGCAAGCCCCTAATCGGCGACAGCCTAAACCTCACTGTAGGTTGGAAATCGGGCTCCGACATCAGCGCCCTACGCCGCAAGCACCCAGTCGTGCGCCTCCGCATTGAAGTAAAAAACGCCGATGTGTTCGCGCTGCAATTCCAACCGTGGCTGCGGTGACCGAAACCAAAATGATGGTGAGGATCCTCTGAACTTCTCTGAATCAGGATGGTGGGGTAGGATTCTCCCAGCAATGAGAACACTATTTCTATTCCCATTTTGTCTGCTTGCCCTTACGGCATCGGGTGAGGTGCCCGGCATTCACTTGGCCGACAAAACCTTGAAAGTGGAGCTGATCGATAGCGACGAGAAAGCTTTTTTCGTCAGCCAAACAATGGACCTTTCCGGGCGCCTGTTCGTCGGTTGTCGCGAGGCGTTGTTCGTCTACGAACCAACTGCGGACGGTGGCTTCGGACCGCGTCGGGAATTGTATCGCTTCCCCAAAGATTCTTGGCTCTATGACCTTGAGGTCTACGGCAATGACCTCTTTGTCCTGACCAACACGGCGCTCTACCGAATGCGCGACGCGGTCACCCAGCGGAGCAACCTAAAACCTGAAAAATTGTTATGGGGCCAGCCTCAGGGGCATTTTCATCAAGGCCTCCATGGCATGGAGCTTGGACCCACCGGTGACCTCTTCCTTTCCATGGGGGATCCTCAACCGCACATGCACTGGGATCGCTCGCGGCCGGATCATTTGTGGCATTGGGTTTTTTACGTCGGGCCAGACAACAAGGAAGTGCCGTATACCGGGGTCGGCGCCGTTTTTCGCTATCGGCTGGAGGATCACTCCCTGACCGTTCACGCGAGCGGCTTGCGCAACAGCTGTGGGATATCCTTCGACCCGAACTGGCGTTTGTTCGCCAACGACAATGATCAGGAAGGCGCTGCTGCGTCGCCGGGCAAGCTCGTTTATGCGCCGCGTCATTCGTGGCACGGTTGGGTCCGGGGATGGTCGGCCCGTCAAAGCCCGAAGCGGCGGGACTTGCTGCCGGTTGTCAACCTGGAGCTGGACGTTCCAGTCGGGCAATGTTGGTACAACGGCGCGGTGCTGGTCGCCAACTGGGGAAACCGAACGGTTAGCCGACATTCGATCTCCGCCAACGGGGCCGGGTTTACCGCCCCCACCGATTTTTTTCTCCGCGCCGACGGCTTGCGCCGACCGGTATCCATCACGCCGTTGAACGACGGACGCATGGTGGTATCGGTTTGCTACATGCAAGGCAACGAAGGTTCTCCGGTTCGCCAGACCGACTTGTTGTTGATTTCTCCTAAAGCCCCTGCGGCCAGTGTGGATCTCAGCAAATCTGATCTGATCGACTTGCTCGATAAGTCATGGACCGTCCGCTACAAGGCCCATCAGGAAATTCTGCGCCGCCGGGGCCCCGTCCTGAAGCAAGCTGCCGAACGTTTTCTAAAAGCACCATCCTCCGCCACTAACTTAAGCTCCCTCATCTATTTGGCGGCGGCTCATGGGGACGACGCATCCGTGAAGCGCATCCGTAAGCTGGCCGTCAGTGCTGAGCCGACCAGCGAATTGGCGATTCGGGTAATGGCTGAGTTTCCATCGAAGTTTGAACCCCTCGAGGTGAAGGCGATCCTAGCCAAGGCAAAGTCGCCGGGTGTTCGGCACGCTCTCTTGGAATACCTCCATGCGGTCCCGGATGCCAAACTGCCGGAATCGGTCGTTCACCTCGCCGCCGGCCCCGATGCCTTCGTCCGCCAGTCCGCCGCCCAGTTGCTGGCCCGCCGCGCATCGGCTGCCGAACTGACTGGGTGGGCTGCAGATGAATCCGAGCTCGTTCGTCAAGGTGCCGTGAATGCCGCTGGTTTCCACATCTGGCAGGCCATCGAGTCGACCACGAACTTCCCGAAGGTTCGGGAATTGGCTCGCCCAAATCAAATGGCCTTTGCGCAGGCCGACGGCCCGATCAGGCTGGCCGACCTTGGTAAACCGATCTTCATTTACATGCCGGCCGAGTGGTGGCGTGACGAAGACAACAGGAAAGCAGTCGCTCCGCATTTTTCTCTTCTTGCCAAGGCCTTGGACGATCCGTCCTCAAGCGTTCAACTTCCTGCCGCAGTCCAATTGTTCTTTCTGAAAAATGCCGAGGTCGACCCCAAGGTGTTGACGATTCTTAAGGGCGCTGGTGTCGATTTGGGGTCCAAGTCGAAAGCATCGCAGAACGCAGCTGCCCAAAAGAAAGCTCTGCGAGCCCTGAAGATGGCAACCCTATCAAGCAACGAAAAGATTCCCCCTGCATTTGTCGGCATGGACTGGAACACCACCTATCGCAAAGGCAAGGCGCCGGTCGGCAAGAAACTGTTCGCGGCGCGTGGTTGCATCGCCTGCCACCTGGCTCCAGAAGACGGCAAGGGCGGCAGCATCGGCCCCTCGCTGGTGGGTGTGCATACCCGCTTCTCTCCACAATACCTGGCCGAGTCGATCCTGCTCCCGAATCGTTTTGTTTCGCCTAATTTCTATCCTACCACGCTCACCATGA
>JAPKDK010000080.1 GCA_028872645.1 Verrucomicrobiota bacterium | reverse complement strand
AGTCAACTGCGTTTGGAGGGCGTTACTCTCCACGCCACCGGCGAACGCCCCTTGCTCAAGGCGGCCCGTGTGGAGGTAAACTATCAATGGCGCGATCTGCTCGCGGGCCGAATGGAGTTCGGGCAAATTGCCTGCGACGAACCGGAATTATTTCTTCACATCGATCGCAAGGGCAAACCCAACTACGCCCCCTTGCTCGAGCGCCCCCGATCGGATAGCGAAATCAAGCCAATCCGGATTGAGAAAATTTCAGTAACAAACGCGCGCGCCGAGTATCGCCGCGATCATCAAAGTGGCAGCACGGAGACCGCGCATTTTTCCGGTCTTCACATCGTCAGCAGCGAAATCGCCAGCGGACAACCCGGCCAAATCACTGTGCAAGGCCGTGCGGGATATTCGTTGAAACCGCTCCAGCAGTCCGGTCATGGGTTGGCCGGTGAGTTTCATCTGAAGTTCATACATCAACTTGATGAGCATCTGCTGCCCACGCGGGTGGAAAGCGAAGGATATTTACAGGTGGCTCTGGCTACAGGTCAATTTGCCTTTGCCTCGGGACTGAAAGCCAATTTAGACGCCGAGGCCACTGCGGATGAACTGCGGCGGTTCGTCCTTCACTTCACGCACGCCAGCAACGCGTTGGGCAGGCTTGAGGCGAACGGCACATTGCAACCTGCTGCGGGCGGGGCAGATCTCACCGTGGCGCTTCATCGGGTGGATCAGCGGGTGCTGAATTTCATCGGGCGGCCGGTGGGGCTTGATTTTCATTCCACCGTGCTAAATTCCACCAACCGCGTACGCGTGCTGGATTTTGGAAAATCGCTGGAAGTACATGGCACGATGCGCGCGCAGCCGCTTCACCTCAGCACCGGCACGATTGCCACCCCACCATTGGAAATCGGCACAGCGAAATATGCGTTCAAAATTGACACAACCGCCCACACCGCACTGCTGGATACGCTGGAAGTGAGTGCCACCCATGAGGGCCGTCCATTGCTGGTCGGGAAACTTGATCAGCCGATGCCATTTGACTGGAGCACGCGCGGCGCGCCAGTGGGTGAATCATTTTTCACCCTGACCACCGAAAACATCAACCTCGCTGATTGGCAATCGTGGCTGGGTGAATACGCCGTCGAAGGCCATGTGTCCGCCGGGTTAAGGATTCATTTTCAGGAAGCCGGTCGGCGCATCGGATTTGCGCTCGCGGCCAAAGGCATCGGCTTGCGACTGGAGGAAGCCGATCTCCGCACCTTGCCCGCCAGCCTACGTGCGAACGGGGCACTGCAAAACTTTCGTCAATTGACGCTTACCCAATATTCATTGGATCTCGGCAGTACCAATGCCCCGGTGTTCAATGCCACCGGAGACAATGTGCAATGCAATTTGCGCGAGCAAACCCTGAGCGGTTACACCACCATACGAGCCGATTTGGCTCGGATGCGTCCGTGGATTCCCCGGCCGCCCGAGGCGTTGAGCGGCACGCTCGATTTTAATGGAACTGTGACGGCTGGCCTGCGCGCGCCGCAATTTCAGACTGCCAAAGGCCAATTGCAGTTGGCAAAATTCACCTTTCAAAACAGGCATAGGCAACGCGGCATCACCAATATCTTCACGCGCGCAAATCTCGATCTTCGGCTCGATGAAGGCCATCGCCTTGCCATCAACAGCCTTGGCGCACGCGTGTCCCTACACGGGCGCGAAATTGCGCCGTATCTCACCGCCATTGGGGAATGGGATTTCCACGCAGGTGCAGTGGATCTCTCACAAGTCGTATTGAAAGATTTTAGGCTCGGCCAGTTTGCCGCGGCCACAGGCATCACACAATTCACCAACGGCGTGCTCGCCGCCACAGTTTCGGTGAAACATTCACCCGGAAAACAAACTCAAGTGGGTGGGAACGCAACCTTTTCGGACGCCCGCCAACCCGGGTGGCCCGCCTCGGTGACGTTCATCGCCAGCGGAAAAATGACTGTGGATGAAGGCCGCACGGCGGATTGGCCAATATCGATGCGGGATTTTAGAATTGAATTTCCGCGTGGTGATGTGCTCGATGGCGAGCTGCAAATCACCGGCGGCTGGCATCCACAAACTGGCGCGGCAGAATTCACGCTGGCCGGCGCCGAGCTGGATCATCGCCTGCTCGCGCCATGGTTGGCCGGCCGAGACAGAGCTTTTCAATGGACCGGTGGCAAGCTCAAGTGGCCTGGGAAAACCCGGGTGAAACTTGACGGCCAAGGTGGTGGCACTTGGCGCGGGCTCATTCACGCCAGCGGACTGTTGGCCGAAGCGCGTGATTTCGATTGGCCCAAGGCACCGATGAATGCTGAGTTGTTCCTGGATTATTCCCGCTCGATTCCCAAGGACGGCCAACCTGTGAACACCGTGCGGGAGGTCAACCTCAAAGTGATGTTGCCCGACAAAACCGCCGCCCGCCTGCGCTTCAGCGGCCAGCACTGGCCCGGGGCCAATCGCTGGCGCGTGCTGTTTCAACCTCCGGCGGAAAAGGAACAGGGCTTTATCAATCATCAACTGCTGCAGCCGTTACTCGGCAAAAAACTCGCCCCGCGCAAACTCACGCAAGGTGTGCTGCAGCATCCGGGCCGACTGGAAATTTCCAGCGACGGCCAAGGCGGTTTTCAATTGAAAGGCGATGTGGAACTCGCCAGCGTGCGAATGGATGATCCCACCAAACAATGGCCCGACAAAGTCCTCAGCGCCACCGCCACACTCAATCTCGCTCGCCAACCCGTGCCCGGCACGGACGAATGGAAGATTGTGTCCCACGGCACGCGCGGCTTCATTTTCATCAACAACAAACACAGCGGCAACTTCAGTGTGAAAGGCGATTTCAATCCCTTCCGCCGGCAGGGCAATTTGGAATGGGACTGCCGCAACTTGGATCAACTCGCCCTCGCCCCCTTGTCCGATCTGCTCGGTGGCCCCGCATTCCGAACCATCCGCGTCAAGCTGCTCAAGGGCTCCGTGCGCCTTGATGAAAGCGGCGGCGGCCACGTGGAAACTCTTTTTCAGGCGGATCGTGTGCGGTTGATGGGCGACCCCGAGCGCTCCCCCGCCCGCGCCTTGTTCCTGAATCTGAAAGGCGGTGTGACCAATCACATTTATCATCTCAATCAATGTGCCGCGGATTTAACGGCCACCAATGTTTTCAACGGGCAATCGAGTTTCAACGTAACGGGCACTTTGGATTTGTCCCGGCGCGATGCCCCATCGGGTCATTTGAAGGTTTCATCCAAGGCACTCGACATCACGGCATTGGAAAAAATGTTCAAACAATTCCACCGTGCCAAGCCCGCCGCTGCGCCGACTGTGCCCGCCACAGCGCGCTCGGTGTTTCACAATTTCCGTTGGGATTTCGATGTGAAACAGATGCGCTGGTTTGGCCTCACTGCCACGAATGTGTTTGGCACCATTGTGCGCGATGGCCGCGAAGTGTATTTGAAACCGCTGGAAATGAAACTCTTCGGCACCCCGGTTATGGCCGAAGGCTGGTTCGTGCCCCAAGGAAATCGCACGCGCTACGCGATGAACTTTTCCTGTCAACAGCTCCCGCTAAATCAACTGAATGATTACTTCAAAATAAAACGCACGCATAATTACGGATTCCTCGAGGCACGATTCCACGTGGCTGCTAATGCACTGAATGGGCCCGAGTTCCAAAATAGTTTTTTGCTGCGGGGGATTGAAAACGGCCCAGCCTTTTTTACGACCACCAAAGCGCATTGGGCATTTTTTCGCGATGGCAAAATGCCCAAACCCAATCTCATCCCATCCCGTGTGACCCGTATCATTGACTATATCCCCGGCCTGTCATTACCCATGGATGGGGTGTCGGGTGCCTTGGGGAATATCGCGTCACTATTGGGTGACAAAGAATTGGGGGCCAGCCATTTGGATCAGGGGCACTTGCTGGTTTCTGTAAAAAATGGACTCATCTCACACGATTTCACAGTGGCCGGGCCACTCGTTCGGGCGAATATTAAGGGTGATTTTAAACTGGCCAATAATTGGGACAAATCACTCATTAACGAAAAACTGACCATCGAGTTTGCTCCCGATTTAGCAAACAAATACAGCCCGACTGCGATTGTTTCCCCAAAGAAAAAATTTGTGAAAATTCCTCCATGTCTTTCGATCACAGGCCCGTTGAATGATGTGACTTTTAAGACAGACGATGTGGGTTTGGGACTGATGTTGGGTGGACAACTGACGGGTTTGCCGGGTGAATTAATCCGCAAACTGCCCATCCCTCTGCTCAACAAGGAAGAGGATATGGTCGTGAATCCATTGGGCCTTCTGAGGTGGCTCATTCCCGGCGGGGACGAGGATTGATTGCCTGCTGCCTTTTGGTACACTCCGCGCGGATGCAACCGGTTCTTGATTACCTCCAAGCCCATCGCGGACGCTTTGAAGAGGAGCTCTGCGAGTACCTTCGCTTGCCCAGCGTTTCCGCCCAAAGCAAACACGCCAAGGACGTCCGGGCCACGGCTGATTGGGTGGTGAATCATTGCCGCGCCATCGGGCTCAAGGCGCGCAAGCACGCTACGGATTTTCATCCAATCGTCACCGCCACCACGCCTAAAAGGCCAGGCAAGCGCCCTCATTTTTTGGTGTACGGCCATTACGACGTGCAGCCGCCGGAGCCATTGCACGAATGGAACTCGCCGCCTTTCGAGCCCACCATTCGCAATGGCGCGGTTTACGCGCGCGGTGCCACGGATAATAAAGGCCAACACTTCGCGCACCTCAAAGCGGTGGAGGCATATTTGAAAACCGGCACGGAACTGCCGTGCGACCTCACCTTCGTGATCGAGGGCGAGGAAGAAGTGGGCAGCGAAAGTTTGATGAAATTTCTCCGCCAAAAGAAACGCGAGCTAAAATGCGATACTGTGGTGGTGTCGG
The DNA here is from genome assembly GCA_028872645.1 of Verrucomicrobiota bacterium. Taxonomy (GTDB): domain Bacteria; phylum Verrucomicrobiota; class Verrucomicrobiia; order Limisphaerales; family UBA1100; genus JACNJL01. The sequence goes on along the minus strand of JAPKDK010000080.1, from coordinate 6,196 downwards.
ACACCGGTATGCCGTCCAAAAAACACCCCGCGCTCACATACGCACTGCGTGGCGTGGCGGCGATGGAGGTCACCGTGCGCGGGCCCAAGGCCGATTTGCATTCGGGCATTTACGGCGGCAGCGTGCAAAATCCCGCGATGGCGCTGAGCCAAATACTGGCGGCGTTGCGTGACAAAAAAGGCCGCATCACCGTGCCCGGTTTTTACGACAAAGTGCAAAAACTTTCCGCCCACGAACGGAAGCAATTCAAACGCCTGCCGTACAGCGAGGCGGCTTACAAAAAATTACTCGGGGTGAATGGCCTGTTTGGCGAGGCGGGCTTCACCGCCATCGAACAACGCAGCGCCCGGCCCACGCTGGAAATCAACGGGCTCACTAGCGGCTATCAGGGCGAGGGCAGCAAGACGATCGTCCCCGCGTGGGCGCGCGTGAAGATCACCTGTCGCATTGTGCCTGACCAATCACCCCGCGAAATTTTGCGGCTGTTAAAGAAACAATTGAAAAAACTTTGCCCGCCGGGCGTCCGTTTGGAAATCGAGGAAGGCCACGGTGCCGAGCCTTATTTGGTGTCGCCCCGCGGCCCGCAAGCGCAGGCGGCGCTCGGCGCATTGCGTGCCGCCTTTGGGCACGAGCCGGTCATTCTGCGCGAGGGCGGTTCCATTCCGATTATCACGGAATTCAAGAAAGTGCTGGGCGCAGATTCGCTGCTGCTTGGACTGGCATTGCCGGACGACAACCTCCATTCACCTAACGAAAAATTCGACCTCACCTGTTTCCACAAAGGCGCGGCCATGAGTGCCCGTCTATGGCCGGCGTTGGCCGCCGCATCATCGTGAACAAATTAAAACAATCCCTCACTGAGTCTGATTCCGGAGAATTATCCGCTGGACTGCGCCGATTTCTATACCTCACCGCCACGATCACAGGTGCGGTGATTCTCATTGTAGAAATCCTTGGTGCAAAAATGCTTTCGCCTTTTCTCGGCACCTCGCATTTTGTGTGGACGGCCCAAATCGCCGTCACGCTGGTGGCACTTTCGGTGGGCTATTTCGTAGGCGGCTATGTGGTGGATCGCTCACCGCGCCTGAATTTTCTCTATTATTCTATTCTCGGAGCCGCCGTGTACCTCGCCGCTACAGTGCCAATGGTGAAGCCGATTTGTTTCAAACTTTTGAAACTTCCGCTTGAATGGGCGTCGTTGTTTGCCTCGGCGTTTCTGTTCCTCATCCCTCTGGCCTTGTTAGCTATGACCGGCCCATTCCTCGTGCGCATGCTCACGCAAAATGTCAAACAAGTGGGTGGGAACATGGGCCGGCTCACCGCCATCAGCACCCTCGGCAGCGTGGCCGGCGCGGTGTTGATTGGTTACGTGCTTATCCCCCATTTTCAAAACTCCGTGACAATGTTGATCACCGCAGGTGTCTTGGTTGTGTTGGCGGCGGTTTACTTTATGGTGTGGGGGCGCAACGAATCGGCGGCCACCGCGTTGGTAGTGGCCGTGCTGCTCACCGCCGGCCTTGGCCACAGCGGCTTGCGCGGCCAGTTTTCAGATACGATGAAATACGCCGGGCTAACTTGGGATGTGCTTTACCGCGCCAACTCGAATTATGGCGAGTTGCTCGTCATCGAGTATCGCAATGGCGACTATCGGGAGCGCCGGTACCTTAACGATCAACTCATCCAAAACACATACGATCCCATCACCCGCAAAAGCCGCTCGTTATTTTCCGGCGCGCTGCGTTGGTTGGCGCATGCCTACACCCCCAAGCTCGAAAAAGCCCTCTGCATCGGCATGGGCGTGGGGGTTGTGCCAATGCAACTTGTTCATGATGGTATCGAGGTGGATGTTGTGGAAATAAATGGGGCGGTGGTGCCCATGGCTGAGCAGCATTTTGATTTTGATTCGTCCAAGCTAAAGGTGATTATTTCTGACGGTCGACAGTATCTCAACCAAACGGATAAGCGGTACGACGCCATTATTTTGGATGCCTTTCTTGGCGATTCATCGCCCAGCCACCTGATGACGAAGGAGGCGTTCGAATCCATTCGCAATCATCTTACGCCGCAGGGCGTGCTGGTGATCAATAGCTTTGGCGAGTCCACAGATGAACGAAAATTTTTCGCCACTTCGTTGGATAAAACACTGCGCGAAGTATTTGGCAAAGCCAGCGTCATTGTCCACGCATCAGGGCAAGGCAATGTATTTTTTGTGGCCACGCCGGCGAAACAGATCGTGGCGCATCGCCCGCCGCCAGCCCCCAACGCAGAGGCCCGCGAACGTATGGCCGCGACAGTGGATGATGACGCCATCCGGAATGAGTGGTTCGATTGGTGGCGACAGGCGAAGCAATCGGGGCCTTTTTTTTCGGAACACTCTCAAGTGCAGGGTGAGTTGGGGTTAGCGTGGAAAAAAGTGCGTGAGTACGATCCGGAAAAGGGGAGCATCTTGCTGGATGATTTCAATCCAGTGGAGTTTCACGACGCGCACAATCGCGAGGCCAACCGGCGCGGGTTGATGAATATTCTTCAATCCAACGATGGCTGACAGTGACTCCAAAGCTCCCACAGTGGGACTCCCGCTGTTTGCAATCACCATTTTCTGGGGCGCGTTTTTACTGTTTCTGGTGCAGCCGTTGATCGGCAAATACATTCTCCCATGGTTCGGCGGCACGCCTGGCGTTTGGACCACGTGTCTACTCTTTTTCCAATGCCTCCTGCTCGGCGGCTATGCCTACGCACATTGTCTCAATCATTTTTTGCCACTGCGCAAACAAGTGATTGTTCACGGCGTGTTGCTGGCGTTGGCTGTGATTACGCTGCCCATCACTCCCAGTGAAAGCCTCAAACCCACGGGTGGCGAATCGCCCACACCGCAGATATTGATGCTGCTCACACTGAGCATTGGCTTGCCGTATCTCGTGCTCTCTGCCACCGGTCCGCTGGTGCAGGCGTGGTTTGCACGCACGCATCCGGGCCGCTCGCCGTATCGGCTTTACGCACTTTCCAATGTGGGCTCATTGCTGGCGCTCATTGGCTATCCTTTTCTTGTGGAACCCTGGAGTACACGCACTTTGCAGGTTAATGGCTGGTCGCTCGGGATGCTCCTTTACGGAGTGACGTGCGGTTGGTTGGCGTGGCGACTGTACCGCGCAAAGGATGCGGGCAAAGTGGAGCTGGAGGAATCTCGTGAAGAAACCAAACTCTCCAAAGCCATGCGCTGGCCGTTGTGGTTGGCATTGCCCGCATGCGGCACGGCATTGCTGATGGCCACTACCAATAAGCTGTGCCTCGATGTGGCGGTGGTGCCGTTTTTATGGGTGCTGCCATTGGCGCTTTATCTCATTACATTTATCATCTGTTTCGATAATCCGCGCTGGTATGTGCGGGAGTATTTTGTGCCACTTCTGGTGCCGCTTTGGATCGGCGTGATCTGGGCGTTAAAGGAAGGGGTGGATATGGACATCCTAACGCAGGTGAGCCTCCACTGCGGCGCGCTTTTCGTAAGCTGTATGGTGTGCCACGGCGAACTGTATCGCCTGCGGCCGGAGCCGACACGGCTCACGCAATATTTTCTTGGCATTTCCGCTGGCGGCGCAATGGGAGGGCTGTTTGTGGCTGTGTTGGCGCCGCTTTGGTTTAATGGCTACTGGGAATTTCATATCTCCCTTTGGGCAGTGGGGCTGCTGTTTCTTGTGGCTTGTTGCGTGGGGCGCGAGGATTGGCGTATCAGCAAATGGCATCTGCGGCTAATCCTGATGGGTTGCTGGGTGGCGGTGTGTTTGGCATTTCTGCAGCACACCAGCTTGAATGGAAAATGGCGTGCGGTAACGGTGTTGTTGCCTTTTGTGGTGGCCTGTTTATTAACGCGCGTGGTGTTTCATCATTGGTGGGCTCCATCGCGTCGCACGGAATTGTGTGAAATCTATTCTGGAATTTTCGGCGCACTTGGCGCGCTGACGCTAATGCTGGTGGCATTGGTGATTGCGGGCGACTATTTGCTCAACAGCAAATTCCATTATCTCAACCAATTTAATCCCGGTGTGTGGGTGGCTGCCGCTTTGCTGGCGCTCAATGCCTTTGTGTGGAACAGCGTGCGCGATTGGCGCGGCTGGCGCATTCACTGGGGCTGGGCTGCGGGTGGCTGGGTCCCGTTACTGGTGGCACTTGCTGTCGGGCTCGTCGTTCAGGCCCGGGATGGTCGCGGCGACGCTATTTACCGCGAGCGGGGATTTTATGGTATTTTGAAAATATCAGAATATCTGGATAGCATGGGGGATGAGTATCGTCTACTACTCAATGGTCGTATCACGCATGGTTACCAATTTACGGGAGCCGAGGTCAGTGGGCGGGTGACCACCTATTACGGCCCGCCCACGGGCGTGGGGTTGGCGGTACAGTATTTTCCGTTGGACGAAAATGCTACGGGAGGTTTGCGTGTGGGCGTGGTGGGGCTGGGCGTGGGCACACTGGCCGGATATGCGGAGGACGGGGATCACTATCGAATGTATGAAATTAACCCACAAGTGGTGAATTTGTCATCGCTGGAAGTGGGCACGTTTACGTATTTGCTAGAGGCTAAAGAGCGCGGGGCAGAGGTTGAGGTGGTGCTGGGTGATGCGCGGTTGTCGATGGAGGAAGAATTGCACTCGGGCAAGCCTCAGGGATTTCACGTCCTAGCATTGGATGCATTTAGCAGCGATGCAATCCCAGTACATTTATTGACCAAGGAATCGGTGGCGATTTACTTGAAACACCTCGATTCAAAAGGTGTGTTGGCGGTTCATATCTCCAATCGTTATCTTGATTTAGAACCGGTGGTGCGGCGACTGGCACGGGAGTTTGATCTCACCATGATGGTGGTGGACAATCCGGACGATGGCTCCGGCGAGGAATGGGTGTACGCATCCACCTGGGTGCTATTAGGGCGCGATCCCGGTTTTTTTGAAATCCCCGAACTCTGGGGATATCCGTTGGCAGATCTCACTCAGAATGAGGATTCACCACTGTGGTCGGATGATTACGCGAGTATTTTCCGAATCATGTACAAACCTGCGTGGTGGTATCGGTGGGCCGACCGGTGGAAGCGTCTAACCGGTCAAACGCTATGACTCCAGACAACCAACCCGCATGGCTAGGATTATTTCCGGATCAAGATTTTGAGTTTCGTTTCGGTGCAAGGCCTGGTGATGCGGTAGTATTTTTTGCGGACACGTCTGAGCACGATAAGCTGATGGCCGGTCGTCGTGCTGCCTTGGATGAAGCACCGGCGCAATATTTGTTTGAGGAATCATCTGCGGCAAAGGCGGTGGCCGAATGCTCCGAATGGGCTGGATTGGACGGGGGCACTTGCCGCGAATTGGCGCTGCATTGGGAACCAGATTTTTTAATTTTGTTGCCGGACGAAAACGAGCGTTTTGTATTCCGCGCAGGGGCCGTTTGCTTCCCCTCGTCGTGGCGGCCGGAGGAAAAAATCGGGCTGCCCGTGCACGCCATCCATTCGCCGGTGCCCACGCTTAACGAAAACCTCGGCGCGCGCATTGATAAATTCCTCGCCAACTTCGAACCTGGCAGAGCATGGGAGCGCTCCAACTGGGGCCTCAGCCGCTCGCCGAAACTCAACCAACATCCCACCCGCGATATTCCGCACCTCACGCCGCCGTTTGCTGACACCGAGGCGTGGATCCGTATTGAAGATCAAGTGCTCTATCGGCTGCCGCAAACGCGCGCGTTGCTATTTGGCATTCGACTCGTGAATGTGTCGCTGGCTGAACTTAAAAAATTTCCTGAAGCCCAAGCCGGTTTGCACCGCGCCATCGCTACCATGCCGGAGGAGGTTGCGGATTATAAAAACGTCACCGCCGCGCGCGGGCATTTGCTGGAGTTGCTGGGCTAGTCGGAAATCTCCTCAGTCAATGCCGCGCCGCGTCGCGCCTTTTCACCCGAGGGGTAATCCGAGAGCAACGCCAAGCTTGAGGCAACAATAAGGCCCGCGCTAAATAGGCTAAGATTGCTGGCGGGCATTAATCCAATCAGCCAAAAACCAAGAAAAGGCGAAATGAAATTGCGGATGCCGTTGAAAAACAAGTGGACGCTCATGTAATCGGCCACGTGTTTGGCGGGCGCAAATTTGGTAACCCAAAGGCTCCACGCTACTTCGCCGCCGGAGTTGGCCACGCCAAATAATCCTGCCGCAATG
>JAPKDK010000079.1 GCA_028872645.1 Verrucomicrobiota bacterium | reverse complement strand
GAAAATCCAAAATCGGCATTCGAGATTGTGGTCGACCGTTTGCTTGCCTCGCCGCGCTATGGCGAGCGAATGGCTTGGGATTGGCTGGAGGCGGCGCGCTACGCGGACAGCAACGGATATCAGGGTGATCGCGAACGCACAATGTGGCCGTGGCGCGATTGGGTGGTGCGGGCGCTCAACACGAATCAACGTTACGATGAGTTTACCGTGGAACAAATCGCGGGCGACCTGCTGCCGAACGCTACGGAGGAACAGGTGTTGGCGACGGGTTTCAATCGCAACCATATGATCAATGGCGAAGGCGGCCGCATTGCAGCCGAAAACCGGGTGGAGTATGTGTTCGATCAGACTGAGACGGTGGGAACGGTTTGGATGGGGCTTACACTTAACTGCTGCCGTTGCCACGATCATAAGTTTGATCCCTTAACGCAGCGCGATTACTACAGTCTGTTTTCGTTTTTTAATAACTCACCGGTGAGCGGTGGTGGTGGTGATCCGGCTACGGCTCCAAATATTTCCGTGGGCACGCCGGCGCAACAAAAGGAGATTTTGGGGTTAAATCAAACGATTATCGCCCTTGGTAAAGAGATTGAGCAGCGCAAAGCCGGGATGCAGTCCAAGCAAATGGAGTGGGAGCAGCAGAAATTGAAGGAGGTTATGAAGTCCGGCTGGCAGGTATTGAATCCGGAGAAGGTGAAGGCGGCAAAGCAAACGCTGGAGTTACTGGAGGATCATTCGGTTTTGGCAAAAGGCGTTTTTCCGAATCACGACGAATACACGGTGGAGATTGTGAGTGCGCGTGACACATTGAGCGGTATTCGGCTCGAAGCACTGCAACACGCGAGCTTGCCGGCCGGTGGGCTCTCGCGCGTGAAAGGCGGCAATTTTGTGCTTACGGATTTTGCGATGACTATCCAACGCAAAGGCGGTAAGCCCGAGCCGGTGAAGTTTGCCAAGGCCAAGGCGACGTATAACCAAGGGGGTCTCGATGTGGCGCAGGCAATCGACAACAAGCCCAGCAGCGGTTGGGGAGTTTGGCCGAGTAAACAGGTGACGCAACCACAGACGGCTGTTTTCACACTAGCCGAGCCACTAGCGAAGGCGAAGGGCGCACGACTGGTGTTTCGATTGAAATTCAATCACGCCGCCAAGCAACACGTGATGGGGCGACTTCGGCTTTCGGCTACAGATATAAAGGATCCTGACTTCGGCACGGGTGATTTATCGCAGGCACTGAACACGGAAGCCCCGAAGCGTACCAAGGCGATGAGGGAACTACTGTCGCGCGAAATGCTTAAGGAGGATTCTGCCTCCGCGAAGCTGGAATCTGACCGTGCGGCTGCACAGAAACGCATCGGGGCTATTCGTAAGGGATACCCTAAGGTGATGGTGATGGGTGAAGGCAAGCCGCGCCAAACCAAAGTTTTGACACGGGGCGCTTATAACAATCCTACTGATGTGGTGGTAAGCAGCAATACTCCCGAGAGCCTGTCGCCCTTTCCTAAGGGTTCACCAAAAAACAGGCTTGGCCTCGCGGCGTGGTTGGTAAATGACCAACATCCGCTCACCGCTCGCGTAACGGTGAACCGTATTTGGCAACAGTTTTTCGGAACCGGATTCGTTAAGACAACCGAGAATTTCGGTATACAAAGCGAGCGACCGAGCCATCCGGCATTGCTGGACTGGTTGGCACTGGAATTCATCAAGAGCGGTTGGAATGTGAAGGGGCTGCACAAACGCATCGTGTTGAGCGCAACCTACCGGCAATCCTCACGTGTTACCCCGGCCCTGCATGAGCGCGATCCGGAAAACCGTTTGCTCGCGCGCATGACACGCCAACGCCTGCCCTCGTGGATGATTCGTGATCAGGCGCTTTTCGTGAGCGGACTGCTTGTTGAGAAACAGGGAGGACCACCGGTGAAGCCTTATCAACCCGGTGGCGTGTGGGCTGAGGCGACCTTTGGTAAGAAACGCTATTCGCAAGACAAAGGTGAGGCACTCTATCGGCGCAGCCTGTATACTTTTTGGCGACGGATTGTGGGACCAACGATGTTCTTTGATGAATCCAAACGCCAAACCTGTGAAGTCCGGCGTGCCCTCACCAATACTCCACTGCATGCTCTGGTTACGCTAAATGATATCGCTTATGTCGAAGCCGCGCGCGCCATGGCCCAGCGAGTGCTTAAGGAAGGCGATGCGGATGATGAGGCACGCGTAAGCCACGCCTTTCGCCTCGCGACTTCCCGTGAACCCAAGCTATCCGAGCGCGTAATCCTGTTGCAACGCCTCAATCATCTCCGCGCCACCTACGCCAAAGATCCCAAAGCCGCCCAAGCCCTGCTGGCCATCGGCGAATTCAAACACGACGAAAAACTAAACGCTACCGACCATGCTGCTTACTCGGTTTTGTGCAATTTGATACTCAACCTCGATGAAGTGATTACACGTGAATGACATGAACCCCATTAATGAAAATCAACTGATGGTGAACCGTCGGCAGTTTTTCGGCCGTTCAGCGCTGGGGATTGGGTCGGCGGCGTTGGGATCTTTATTGGCACGGGACGGGCAGGCGGCGAAGTCAGGCGGCGCGGTCGGTGGACTAGGCACGCTTCCACATTTTGCGCCCAAGGCGAAGCGGGTGATTTATCTTTTTATGAACGGCGCGCCGTCGCATACGGATTTGTTTGATTACAAGCCATTGCAAAAAGAAATGCACGGGCAGCCGGTGCCACAGGAGTTTGTGGCCGGCAAACGTTTTAGCACGATGACGGGGAATCCGAAGGGCAAGCTGATGCTCGCGCCGATTGAGCCCTTCAAGCAACACGGCCAAAGCGGTGCGTGGGCGAGTAATTTCATGCCGCATACCGGCGCGGCGGCGGATGACATCTGCTTCATCAAGAGCATGTACACCGAGCAGGTGAACCATTCGCCGGCGGTTTCATTTTTCCTTTCGGGCAGTGAAATGCCAGGGCGGCCGACGATGGGCGCGTGGCTGAGCTACGGGCTGGGGAGCGACACGGAAAGCCTGCCTTCATTCGTGGCGATGACCAGCGTGAGCAAGGGCACAACGTGTGGGCAGATTTTTTATGATTACTATTGGGGCAGCGGGTTTTTGCCGACGCGGTTTCAGGGAGTGAAATTCCGTGGGGGCGGCGCGCCGGTTTTGTATTTGAAAAATCCTGCCGGCATCACGGGCGGTACGCGGCGTGGAATGCTCGATGACCTTGCGCAGCTCAACCAAATGCGCCACGCGGAATTCGGCGATCCGGAAATTCTCACGCGCATCGCGCAGTACGAGATGGCCTACCGAATGCAAACGAGCGTGCCGGAGTTGACGGATGTTTCCAGCGAACCCAAAAGCGTGCTGGATCTTTATGGGCCGCAGGTGAAAGAGCGCGGGACATTCGCGTACAATTGCCTGATGGCGCGCCGGCTTATTGAACGCGGCACGCGCTTTGTGCAGGTGATGCATGCGGGTTGGGACCAGCACCGCAGCGTGACCACTGAACTGTACACCCAATGCAAAGACACCGACCAGCCAAGCGCCGGATTGTTGCGTGATCTCAAGCAACGCGGGTTGCTGGACGACACGCTCATCGTTTGGGGCGGTGAATTTGGCCGCACGCCATTTCTGCAGGGCGACATGAAAAACCGCAAGCAATGGGGCCGCGACCATCATCCTTACGCCTTCACGACTTGGATGGCCGGCGGCGGGGTGCGGCCTGGTATCACCTACGGCGCTAGCGACGCCCTCGGCATGAACGCCACCGAGAACCCCGTCCACGTCCACGATTTTCAGGCTACGCTCCTGCACCTGCTCGGTATCGACCACGAACGCTTCACCTACAAACACCAGGGCCGCCGCTATCGCCTCACCGATGTGCACGGCAAAGTGGTGAAGGGAATTGTGTCTTAAACTGAATCTTCACCACAATGCAGGCATCCAAACTTTACAGGAGCCAGATGAGGATTCATAATTCCTTTTTGCAAATGAATTACGTGAGAGCTATTTTGAGCGGGTGTTTGCTGGCAGCGATTTCGCTGCGAGCAGCGCCGGCGAAGGTTGGATTTAACCGCGAAGTGCGGGCGATTCTTTCGGAGAATTGTTTGCAATGCCACGGGCCGGACGCCGCTGCGCGTAAGGCGAAGCTACGGCTGGATGTGCGCGCGGACGCGGTGAAGGAACGCAAGGGCGGCGCGTTTGCGATTGTGCCGGGGGATGTGGTGGAGAGTGAATTGGTGTATCGGATTTTCACGGACGACGCGGATGAACGAATGCCACCGCCGGAATCGAAGCTGAAACTGTCGGCGGCGCAAAAGGCGACGTTGAAACAATGGGTGGCCGAAGGCGCGGAGTACGAACCACACTGGGCGTACGTGCGGCCGAAACGCGCGGCGTTGCCGAAGGTGGCCGACACAAAGTGGAGCCGCAATGCGGTGGACCGTTTTATCCTTGCGGCATTGGAGCAGCGCGGGTGGAAGCCTTCCGCCGAGGCCGACAAGTACACCCTCATCCGCCGAGTGTCGCTGGATCTCACCGGACTGCCGCCCACGCCCGCTGAAGTGAAGGTGTTCATTGCCGACAAATCGCCCGATGCTCACTCCAAACTCATCGACCGTCTCCTCGCCAAGCCGACTTACGGCGAACATTGGGCGCGCCAATGGCTGGACCTCGCGCGTTATGCCGACAGCGCAGGCTATGCCGACGACCCGCCCCGTACCATTTGGGCGTATCGCGATTGGGTCATTCGCGCCATCAACCGCAATCAACCTTTCGACCAATTTACTCGCGACCAACTCGCCGGCGATTTGCTGCCCACGCCCACTCCCGCCCAACTCGTCGCCACCGCCTTCCATCGCAACACCCAAACCAACAGCGAAGGCGGCACCGACGATGAGGAGTTTCGCAACGTCGCCGTGGTCGACCGCGTGAACACGACGATGGCCACGTGGATGGGCACCACCCTCGCCTGCGCCCAATGCCACGATCACAAGTATGATCCGCTCAGCCAAAAGGAATATTTTCAAATGTTCGCCATTTTCAATAATTCGGAGGACAGCGATAAACGCAATGAAGCGCCGTTGATGAGTATTTTCACCGAAGCGCAGAAGCAGCAAAAAGTTGAATTGGAAAACAAAGTCACCGCGCTACAAAAGGAACTGGACGCACTCAAGACCACGGCAATGGATGGCTTTCCGGCGTGGGCGGCGGCGTTTGAAAAACCGGTGACCCCAAAGTTGCTGCAAACGGAAGTGCTGGCGGGCAAGGGTCTGTCAGCAAAACCGCTGGCACAAAAAATTAGGGGCGTGCAAGTGAAGGGCGTGGGTAAGCTCGAAGAACGACTGACGCTTAAGCTGCGCCCGAAAGGCAAAAAAAATCTCAACGGCCGCTTCGTGCGCGTGACGAATGTGGGCAACGGAGTGTATCTGCATCTCGCCGAAGTGCAGGTTTTCAGCAATGGCAAAAACGTCGCGCCCAAGGGAAAAGCCACGCAGAGCAGCACGGCGTTTGCTGGTCCGGCGACGTATGGCAACGACAGCAACACGAATGGCATTTTTGCAAATAAATCCGTGACGCACACCGCGCAGGAAAATAATCCGTGGTGGGAAGTGGATCTCGGCGCGGAAGTGCCGATTGAAAAACTGATGCTGTGGAACCGGCTCGAGGCCAACACCCCGCAGCGGCTCAAGGTGCATCGCGTTGAGGTGCTCGATGCGAATCGCAATGTGATTTGGAAACAGGAATCGAACAAGATCTTCAATCCCAGCGTAGCGTACGAGCTCGATGGCGCGCGTGTGTTGCCCTTCGTGCGCGTGCCGCATCCAACGGTGGACGGACTGTTGCGTTTGGACAAGTCGTTGACGATTGAGGCGGGTGATACGCTGGAATTTGCCATCAAAGATTTTAAGGAAACAAAAGTGGTAGTCGCGATGGTGACGGGTGGATTGGCGCCGATCGAGCAAGCTCTGCCGAAAGGCGTGTTCGCTGTCTTGCGCGTTCCGTCCGCCACACGCACGGCGGCACAAACCAAACAGCTCAAGGATTTTTTCGCCGCCAACAACCCCAGGACAAAAGCGAAGGCAACCGAACTCGCGGCGGCCAAGAAAAAACTCGCCGGAATGAAAGCCGCCACCAGCGTGCCGGTGATGCGCGAGTTGGCCAAGGGCCGCGAGACGCATATTCAAGTGCGTGGAAATTATCAGGTGAAGGAAGGGCGCGTGAGCGAGGGTGTGCCGGCGGTGTTTGCAGTGGCGGTGGCGGACAATAAAATCAACCGGCTCACGTTGTCAAATTGGTTGATGGACGAGCGCAATCCGCTGACCGCCCGCGTGATTGCCAATCGCTATTGGGAATCCATTTTCGGCAACGGCCTCGTGCGGACGAGCGAGGAATTCGGCTCGCAAGGCGAACTACCCACGCATCCAGAATTGCTTGATTGGATGGCCACGGAAATAGTGCGATTGAAATGGGACACCAAGGCCTTTGTGAAACTGCTCGTCACCAGTGCCGCGTATCGCCAATCCGCGCGCACCACGGCCGCGCAAATTGAAAATGACCCCGCTAATCGCTTTTTCGCGCGCGGCCCGCGGCTGCGGTTGTCCGCCGAGATGGTGCGCGACCAAGCACTTGCCGTCAGCGGCTTGCTCAGCCCAAAAATGTACGGCGCGCCGGTGAAGCCGTACCAACCCAACCTCGGCGTAAAAGCCGCCTTCGGCAGCGGCATCGATTGGCAAACCAGCGCGGGCGAGGACAAATATCGGCGCGGTTTATACACGAACTGGCGCCGCACAAATCCATACCCCTCGATGGCCACCTTCGATGCGCCGAACCGCAACGTGTGCACCGTGCGCCGCGTGCCGACCAACACGCCGTTGCAAGCGTTGGTGACAATGAATGACCCCGTTTATGTTGAGGCCGCGCAGGCGCTTGCCCGCCGCATGGTGAAAGATGGCGGCGCCTCGCCGGCCGAGCGCGTTTCGTTTGGCCTACAGCTCTGCCTCGCGCGCACCCCAAAGCGGGTGGAAGTAAACCGACTGGTCACGCTCTACACCGAGTTGCTCGCCGATTATAAAAAAGACCCCGCTGCCGCCAAGCTGATGGCCACCGACCCGCTCGGCCCGTTGCCTGTGGGAATGAAGGCGGAGGAACTCGCGGCGTGGACGGTGGTCGGCAATGTGATTTTGAATTTGGATGAAATGTTTATGAAACGTTAAAGTGCTGCTGGCATCTTGCCGGCAGAAGAAAGAGCCAACCTTGCCGGCAAGATGCCGGCAGCACAATTAAACCAACCAATGAACTTGCAACACGAACAACTGCAACACCGCACGCGGCGGCAATTTTTGGGCGAGGCAAGTATGGGGCTGGGCGCGGCGGCGTTTGCGTCGTTGATGAGCGGCGGCACCGCGCGGGCCGATGTGAGGTTTGATCCGATTCAGCCGTTACGCGCGCGCCAGCCGCATTTTGCGCCTAAGGCGAAGAGTGTGATTTATCTGCACATGACCGGCTCGCCTCCGGGATTGGATTTGTTTGATTACAAACCGGAATTGGTGAAGCGCGAGGGGCAGAATTGTCCGGATGAATTTTTGAAGGGGCGGCGGTTTGCCTTCACCTCGGGCGTGCCGAAGCTGATGGGCACGCCGCACCAATTCGCGCAGCACGGCCAAGGCGGCGCGTGGCTGAGTGACGCGCTGCCGGAATTGGCGAAACAGGCAGACGACATCGCGTTCATCAAATCGATGACGACCGACCAGTTTAATCACGCGCCCGCGGAGTTGTTGCTGTACACCGGCAGCGCGCGCGAGGGGCGGCCGAGTATGGGGTCGTGGGTGACGTACGGGTTGGGCAGCGAAAACCAAAATCTGCCAGGATTCGTGGCGTTGATTTCCAGCGGCGTGCAGCCCAATGGCGGCAAAAATTCTTTTGGCAACGGATTTTTGCCGAGCGTGTTTCAGGGCGTGCAATGTCGATCAAAGGGTGATCCGGTTTTGTATGTTTCCAATCCCAAAGGAATGAGCCGCGAGCTGCGCCGCAAAAGCCTCGACGCGCTCAATGATTTGAATCGCCTTCAAGCCGCGGAACTCGGCAGCCCCGAAACGCTCACGCGCATCGCGCAATACGAAATGGCGTTTCGAATGCAGGCGAGCGTGCCGGAGGTGATGGATATTTCCAAGGAGCCCAAGCACATCCTCGATGCTTACGACGCCAAGCCCGGTGCGGGCAGTTTGGCCAACAACATTTTGCTTGCGCGGCGGCTCGTGGAAAAGGGCGTGCGCTTTGTGCACCTCTTCGATTGGGGTTGGGATTTCCACGGCACTGGCGTGGGCACCGGCCTCGGCAAAGGTCTGCGCGACAAATGCAAGACGATGGACAAGCCCGTGGCGGCGCTCATCCGTGACCTCAAACAGCGCGGGTTGCTCGACGAAACGCTCATCGTGTGGGGCGGCGAGTTTGGACGCACGCCCTTCCGCGAAGGCCGCACGGCAAAGAGTAAAGTGCTCGGTCGCGATCATTATCCGGATGTGTACACCCAATGGATGGCCGGCGGCGGCGTGAAAGGCGGCATCACCCACGGTGCCAGCGACGAGCTCGGCTTCAAAGTCGCCGAAGACAAAGTGCATGTCCACGATCTCCAAGCCACCATCCTCCACCAACTCGGCTTCGACCACGAACGATTGTTTTATAGATTCCAAGGCCGCAAATATCGGCTGACCGATGTGCACGGTAAGGTTGTGAAGGGCGTGTTAGCCTAACGCGTAAGGGGAGGGGCAAGTTCCACCTTGCCCATTTCGTTATTCAGTTTGGGACGAGGGGGAACACGTCCCTCCCTCAAACCAAACCGCACCGTCCTCCTCAACAATTTTCAGCGCAAACAAACTTGCCCCCGCGCAGGGGCCGCGGACGCAGAGGCCGGTGTCGGGTTCGTAGACTGCGCCGTGGGTTTGGCAGATGAGGGTTTTGCCTTTGGAATCAAAGAAACGGTTGTCGCCGTAATCCAGTGTGAGAGGAATGTGACGGCAGGTGTTTTCGTAGGCGAAGAGTTTGCCTTTGAAGCGGCCGACGAACCCTTCCTGCGGGCGGTTATCGCGCGTGAAGGAAAACGTGATAGTTTTCCCCTCCTCGAATTCTTCTGCTGCTGCAATGCGAATACGCGCCACGGCGGGAGGGTAACGGGAATCGTGAGTGGACGGAAGCTCATTGGTAGGGACGCGCGGGAGCGTGTCTCTCCCGCCGTTTTTTCTTTTGCCTTACATCAGTCGTGCCACACTTGGCGCATGAAATTGTTCGTTGTATTTGTTGGGTTGGCTATTTCTGTTTCCGCCGCACCGAAGGGTTGGCCGAAGGAGATTCGCGAAATCAAATATCTCAGCAAGGTCGACAACTCAAAGCAGCCCGCGTTGTTTTTCGCGCCGACGGTTCGGGGCGAGCCGCGGCCGTTGTTGGTGGGACTGCATTCGTGGTCGAGTGATTACCGGCAGAACAACTCGCCGTATGCGACTTGGTGCATTGAGCACAAATGGAATTTCATTCACCCAAACTTTCGCGGGCCTAATCGGCAACCGCAGGCGACGGGGTCGGAACGGGTGGTGGCGGATATTCTCAGCGCGGTGGAGTATGCCAAGCAAAATGCGGCGGTGGATGAAACGCGAATTTATTTGTTGGGCGCGTCGGGCGGCGGTTACGCGGCGTTGTTGATGGCGGGGCGCGCACCGGAGGTTTGGGCGGGGATATCGGCGTGGGTGCCGATTTCTGATTTGACGAAGTGGTATGCGGAAACCTCGAAACGGAAACTCAAGTATTCGCGCGACATTGAATTGTCACTCGGCGGCAAGCCATTGCTCGGCACGAAGGCGGAGGCGGAGGCGCGGAAGCGCTCGCCCATCACGTACCTTGCCCGCGCGAAGGGCGTGGCACTGGATATCAACGCGGGCATCACCGACGGGCACAACGGCAGCGTGCCGATTAGTCATTCGCTGGAGGCGTTTAATTTGTTGGCGGCGGCGAAAGATCGATTGACCGCAAAACAGATTTCGGAATTCGTCTGCACCGCCAAAGTGCCCCAATCGATTACCGACGCAGTACTGGTAGATAAAACCTACGGCGCAAAGCGCGTGTTGTTCCGGCGGCAATCGGGCACAGCGCGGGTGACAATTTTTCAGGGCGGCCACGAAATTATCCCCGCCGCGGCCTTGCATTGGCTGGGGAAACAACAGACGATGCGCGCCCCAAAAAATGAGTGAAGTGAATTTATTGCCTGAGCCGAAGTTTGTTCCTGAACTGCACCCCACCTTCCGTCCGGCGGTGCTGGCCAATCGGGCTTTTGAAGCGGCGGCGCGTGATAGCGGCGCGCCGGTGGAAACCGGCATTGCGCTGGAACAGGCGGATGGGTCGGTGTTTCACACGCGGACGGTGTTATTTGCTGAGGGCCACGCGTTGGCGGAAAATAATTTTCGGCATTTGGAGCGGTTGGTGAAATTTTTGTTGTGGCAACGGGGTGGTTGGCGGATTCATTTGTGCGGCGCGGAGAGTTATGTGGCGCGATTGCAGGATTATTATCGCACGAATGTATTTGGCAAATTTGATGATGACGTCATTGGCGTGAAAAATAACGGGCGCGCGATTGAAGTGATTGCGTGCGAAGCATTGCCGACGGAAAATATTCAGTCACGGCCGATTGGGCGGAATCTTGATGGGTGCCGGATTGGTTTTGATTTGGGCGGCAGCGATCGCAAGGCGGCGGCGGTGATCGATGGCGAGGTGAAGTTCAGTGAAGAGATTGTGTGGGATCCCTATTTTCAGGAGGATCCGGATTATCATTATGCGGGCATCATGGATTCGCTCAAGCGCGCGGCGGAGCATTTGCCCCGCGTGGATGCCATCGGCGGCAGCGCGGCGGGTTGCTACTCGCACAATCGCGTGACGTGGGCGTCGCTCTTTCGCGGCGTGGGGCCGGAGGATTTTGAGGAGAAAGTGCGCGGGATGTTTCTGCGCATTGCCGATGAATGGAACGCACCGTTGGAAGTCATTAACGATGGCGAAGTGACCGCATTGGCGGGCTCGATGGCGATCGGCCAAAACGGAGTGCTCGGCATTGCGATGGGCACGAGCCAAGGCGGCGG
>JAPKDK010000376.1 GCA_028872645.1 Verrucomicrobiota bacterium | reverse complement strand
GTGGAGCGGTTTCGCGTGGCGCGCTGGGTGTTTCGCAAAACACGGGTGTTCCCCGTGCGCGACCATTATTACGAGCCGCTCGTCAATCCCGCCCACCTCACGCGGTCGCTCGAAGAACCGCGCGCACTGCCGGGCATCGAGTGGAATGACGCCGCGATGCTCGCGCACCTCGACGCCTTCGATTTCAACGACGAACTGCTCGCCATCCCGCGCGAAGGCGGCGACGGCTATTTTTATAACAACCCCGGCTACGGGCGCGGTGATGCGGAGATGCTTTATAATTTCCTGCGCCACCTCAAGCCGCGGCGGTTTATTGAAATCGGCTGCGGCATGAGCACGCGCCTCGCCCAACTCGCCTTTACCCAAAACGAAAAAGACGGCGCGCCCGCCTGCGAACATACCTGCATTGAGCCTTACGAAAACCCGTGGCTCGAACAGCTCGGCGTCACCGTCCTGCGCCTGCGCGTGGAGGAGGTTAGCCCCGACGTCTTTGCCGGCCTCGCCCCGCGCGACGTGGTGTTCATCGACTCCTCGCACGTCATCCGCCCGCAAGGCGATGTATTGACCGAATACCTGCAAATCCTCCCGCGCCTCCCCAAAGGCGTGTGGGTGCACGTGCACGACATCGCCACCCCGATGGATTACCCCACCCCGCTCATCGTCGAACAAATCAAACTCTGGAACGAACAATACCTCCTCGAAGCATTTTTAACGCACAACCACGATTGGAAAATCCGTTGGATGATGAATCACCTTATGCACACGCATCCCGAGACCGTGCAAAAAAAATGCCCCATCACCGCCGAAGCGATGCAAAATGGCGAACCGCCGAACGGTGGGTGTTTTTGGATGGAGAAAGTGAAGTAGGCTTATATACTGCCTGCAAGATGCCGGCAGCGCATTATACTTTCGTCATCAAACGGAATTGATGCACGAATGTTTCGGGCAAGAATTTTTCGCGGAAACTTTTCTCTGTTTCACGCTCGTCATCGGTTAACGGGCGGCGTTGAGCCAACGCAGCCTGCAGAGTTTTGGTGAGATTGGCGATGGCCGTTGCGTCGTCGGTGCGGATTTCGGTGGAATGTGCCAGCGGATAGCCGTTTACCACTTCGGGGATGGCACCGGATTGGCTGGCGACGATGATGCGTTCGAGGAGGCGGGCTTCCAGTGCGGTTCGGCAGAGGCTTTCTTCCACGCGAGAGGGGCAGACGACGATATCGTGTTGGGAAATTAATTTTGGCACGTCCACGTGAGCGACATGGTGCAGCAGATGGATGTCATCACCCGTGGCGCGTTCCACTTCGGTGCGCAGCGGGCCGTCCATCCCAAGGATGGAGAGGGTAGCGTTGGGTTGGATTTTTCGCCACGCGGCGAGGAGGAGGTCGATGCCTTTCTCGGCGGAAAGGCGGCCGTAAAATAAAACCTTCGCGGGCCCATCGGCGGCGACGGGCCGCGCGGGCGGTTGCAAAAAATAATCCTCCACGGGCTGATACAGCGTAGTGAATTTGTCATCAGTTTCCCCATCGCCAGCGAAGGCGCAGCAGCGGTCAGTAATGAAATCGGAAACACCAGCAACCCGCGCGCTGGCGGCGAGGGCTTTTTTCAACGGGCCATCGCGGCCGTGCAGCCACACATTGATGAAGGGCGCGAGAGTGGCACGGGTAGCGGCTGCGTCCATCCGTTTGGGGACGACTTCCTGGCACCAAGTGAAGAGCGGTTTGTCGGCTGCCTCGGCGAGGGCGTGGGCGAGGACAAGGGCGTTCATATCCGGACAGAAAATAGCGTCATAATTTTCCGGTCGCACACCGGCGCTTTGGGCGGCACGAAAGAGCGAGCGATCAAGCATCCGGTTTGGCAAAAACAAAATCGTACGCTTAAACGTTTGCGCGTTTTGCGAACACCAGCGCGGCGGGATGATGCGGTGCATTCCGGGCTCACCACGGTCGGGCCCACCGGCGAGGCACAGCACCTCCACCTCCCACTCCGCGCAGCGCCGCAACAACGCGGCAGCCTCGCGCGCGACCATCTCGGCACCGCCGTGGTCGTGCTCGTAGAAAAATGAAACCAGCAGTAAACGCATTAGTTTGGAGCGTTG
>JAPKDK010000375.1 GCA_028872645.1 Verrucomicrobiota bacterium | reverse complement strand
CCAGATGGAACGCCGGATCATCCACCTCCTTGAGCACCCCCACCAACGCCGCCAATGCCTCCGCATCCTGCGCACGCAGCGGGGTTGGCAGCCACAACGCAAAGGCGAGCAACAAAAATAGAACCCGTTTCATACGCTGCGATTATTCCTTTTTGCCCGCGTCCCGTCCAGCCGCCATCCGGTGCGTGATGAATTGGCGCACCTTGGGGATTTGACAGGCGGTCAGCAGTTTCACCGCGGCGACGCGGTCGGCGGCCACCACTGGCTCGGTGGCGTACCAATACATGAGTGGTAGATTTTGGTCGTCCTTGTCCTCCTTGTGGGCTAGCAAATGTGCGAGCACCGGTACACGCTGCTTCAGCAGCAAACGCTGCATCGCACTGGCGAGATACAAGCGCACGAGGGGGGATTTGTCCTCATGCGCCATTCGCGCGAATTCCGCGCACGCTGCCTCCGATGGTTTTCTGTTTTCGCAAAGCAACTGAATGGCCCATGCGCGAAGGTGTTCGCTTGAGTCCTGAAGCAATCCTTCGAGTTTCTTCTCATCCAAATTACCCGTCACCCGCAAGGCCCACAGGGCTCGCAACCGCAGGGGCACGGACCGGCTGGACTTCAGAGTTTTTGCCAGCACCGACGTGTTGGCCTGCCGCTCATGCAACACGCGCCGCGCGTGGCGGGCGAACCATTCATTGGGATGCGATTGCAGCTTGGCCAAGCGCTCGTTACTCAATTTGCCAATATCCCCCCTCCACGGCTTCGGTTTGCCATACGTGACTTTGTAAATCCGCCCCGTGTGTTTTTGGGTGTTGCGGGTGTGATGGCATTCGCCGGTGTCGGAAAAGTCGCTGACGTACACGCCGCCGTCGGGGCCGTACGCAAGCGTAACGCCCACAAACCACGGGTCGGCCGCCCGCATCACGTCCGGCGCGTGCGTGGCGGTGTAGCCGCTGCCCTTGCGCGCGAGGCGGTCGTGATTGATGCGCCTGCCGTGGATGTTGTTCATAAAAACATCGCCGCGATATTTGGCCGGCCAATTGTCGCCCAGATAAATCATCGTGCCGCTGTGCGCATGGCCGCCGCCGGCTGCGTCCTCCTCCGGCGTGCCGATACCCGCGCGGATGGTCTTCGTGTTCGTAAAATGCAAATGGTCGGCGATGGTCTGGATACGCTCGTAGGCAAACCGCCCCGTCGGCCGATTGCGCGCGGGCTCGTAATGCGCGCCTTGGATGATGTGAAAAAGATGCGGGTTCACACAGTTGCAAACGAAAGCGTGGCCAAACTCGTTCCAGTCAATGCCCCACGGATTGGTGGTGCCGATGGCGAACGCCTCCCAAACGTGCCGCACCGGATGATACCGCCACACGCCGCCCTCAAATCGCCGCCGTTTTTCCTTCGGCGTCCCCGGCTTGCCCAACAACGACCAGTTCGTAATCCCGTGCGTGCCGTACAACCACCCGTCCGGCCCCCACGCAAACCCATTGGCGATGTTATGCGCATTCGCATGCGTGCCAAAGCCATCCAGCAACACCACCGGCTCCCCATCCGGCACCCCGTCGTAATCCTTATCCGGGATGAAATAGAAATTCGGAATCGACATCACCCACACTCCGCCGAACCCCACCTCAATCCCGCTCACGTACTCCAGCTTATCGTAAAAAACAATCCGCTTGTCATGCCGCCCATCGCCGTCGGTGTCCTCAAGGATGATAATGCGATCCTTCTTGCCCGCTTTCTTGTCTGGGTAATTATTCGCCTCCGCCACCCACAGCCGGCCGCGGTCATCAATGCAGAAACCGATCGGCTGCTTGATATCCGGTTCACCGGCAAAAAGCGTGACGTTGAACCCCTTGGGCACCTGCATCGTCTTCGCCGCCTCGAGTGGCGCAAACGGTTTCTCTATAATCGGCTGCGGGTTCTTTTTTGCACCCCAAAGATTGAGCGCGACCAGCAGAAGGAGTGGAAGAGCAAATCTCACTACTTGGATGCCAAACGGCGGGTGATGTTTTGGCGGATTTTTGGGATTTTGGTTTTGGCTAGAAGCTGGATGGCCCAACCGCGCAGCATCGCGTCGCGATCCTTCAGCAAGGCGAGCAGGTCGGCCTCGTTCAGACCCTCGATGACGTGCAGGCACCACAGGG
>JAPKDK010000374.1 GCA_028872645.1 Verrucomicrobiota bacterium | reverse complement strand
GCTCGCCATTCTTGCGGCGCGCCAGCGTGGGCCAGCCGTGGTAATGGTTGGGGCGTAGGCTGATGACGCGGGTGCCTAGGATTTTTGCCTTTGGTTCGGCGGCGCGAATGATGAATGGAAATCCAAAGCCAGCTGCAGCTATGCCGGTGAGCAATTGACGACGGGAAAGGGGTTGCATGCGGCGAGTCTGCCGCAAACTGCCACCGTGACAAGCCCACAGTCGCAACCTATCCATAGCGCTGTACACACTGCCCTCAAAACCCGGGAGATAAAATTCAGGAACTCCCCGATCTGGGCAAAGGCACTGGTGGCTGCTTATCTGGCCGAGGAGGGTTTTCTCAGGGGGAGTTGATTTACCTCCACCGCTCGTGCGCTTCCTGATATCCTTCTCCCACCGCACTACTTTTTACTCGTTTAAGGCGCCGGCATAGATAAACTTTTTCAAGTGCAGATAACCATTAGTCAAGTCTCGGGCGAAAATGGATCGGATATGAATATAAAGCACTTGCTTTACATCATCACAATCTTGTTTGCAGGATTTATAGGCTGTAAAGGTGAGTCGGAGAAAAAAACGCCCGCGTCTTTTGAAGGGCCGCGTATTGCTGCGCCTGATGATCTGCATCGCGGCGAGGATGGGCGGATGTATTTCCAAAATGAACTATCGCCATTCACGGGATTCATGAAGGCAACGTTTCCCGATGGCACACCGCGCATCGAGTTTCCACACATCCAAGGCATTCACAATGGTCGTCTGCGCTACTGGCATCCCAACGGTCAGATGAAAAAGGAATGCGATTATCAGATGGGCCGCCGCCATGGCAATTGGGATGAGTGGGATCCCAAAGGGCTGCACATCGTCCAGCGTGTGTTTGTGGAGGGCAAGCTGACGCACGAAGAGATTCCTGAAGAATTCGGTCGGCAACTGGCCGCTATGGCTAGCGAGCGGCATAAGCTTGACCAAACCGTGTGGCGCGAGGAAACCGCTGCGCAACAGGCAGAAGACGTATTCGTGAAATTGTGGGATGACCTGCGCGCGGCAGAAGACAAATACGTGCCGTTGAGCAGATTGGTCTTTTCAAATATCACCCTACCCGTTGAAGCAAAAACGCGCGCGGTGGATTGGGGGATCCGCGAACACATGTTGAGCGCGGGCACTGAGGCACTCGAGGCGGACGAATGGCGTGCGTGGCTTGAGGCTTGGGAAAAGAAAGGCTGGCGGATTGTGGAAACTGAATGGCATCAGGAGAAATTTTCGTTAGGCAAAGAGTCGCCGAAGTCGCTATTTAAAATTGTCATTCACGCACAACGCGAGAATCACCGGGCAATCGTGCGCGGTGAGTTGGAAGTGCATTGGGTCAATGTCGATGGGAAATTTCAGGCGCGCGAGCTGAAGGTGCTTTCTGCGCGCGTGCTTGAGCGCAAAGGGGCTGCACCATTTAGCGCGCGTCAGGAAATTAAAGTTGATAGTGCGAATTCGGGCTTGCCTACGATTGTAAAGGATCTCAACGGCGATGGCCTTCCGGAAATTCTATTGCCCGGTGCTAACAAAGTGTATTGGAATCAGGGCGGCTGGAAATTTGAACATGCACCGTTGTTTAGCCATTATCCTACGATACTTGTCGCGTGCGTGGCGGCGGATTTCAATGGTGATGGACGTGTTGATTTATTTGGTCTGCCCGAAAAAGGCCAGCCGTGGTTGTATGTAGCTGATTCCAATGGACGTTTCACTACACAGCCGAAGGCGGCACACGTGTCCGTGTCTGAACTCGAAGGCCATTCCGCGGTAACAGCCGGCGATGTGGACGGTGACGGCGACCTGGATGTCTGGGTGATGCAGTACAAAGCACCCTACATAGAAGGCCAGTTCCCCACTCCCTACTACAATGCCAACGACGGCTATCCCTCCTACCTGTTGTTGAACGACGGACGCGGCAACTTCACCGATGCCACCGAGTCCGCCGGCCTTGCGGGCAAACGGTTCCGCCGTTCGTACAGCGGTTCCCTCGTGGATCTCGATGGCGATGGCGATTTAGATCTCATGAACGTCAGCGACTTCTCCGGCCTCGACCTTTATCTCAATGACGGCAAAGGCCACTTCACTGACATCACGGCCACCCTCGGCGAGGATCGTTTCAGCTTCGGCATGAGC
>JAPKDK010000078.1 GCA_028872645.1 Verrucomicrobiota bacterium | reverse complement strand
CGCAGCATCCATTGCCGCATCGGCCGGCGCACCACGGGATGCCCGCCCACTTCGCTTTTGCCATCGATGACTTCTTCATTGGCCAACACCGTGCCCAGCTCGGGACACCAGTTCACCGGCGCGTGCGAAACAAACGCGAGGCGATGGTCATCGCGGAAATCGCGGCGCGCTTCGTCCGTGGTGATGTCCGCCGGAAACTCCAGCGTGTCGATGGACTCCGCCTTGCCGCTGGCGGGGTTCGCCCACGAATTATAAAGCTGCAGAAAAATCCATTGGCTCCAGCGGAAATAATTTGGGTCGGTGGTGTTGACTTCGCGGCTCCAGTCGTAGCTGAAGCCGAGCCCTTTAATTTGGCGCGTGAAATTGGCGATGTTTTCCTCGGTGGTTTTCCGTGGATGCTGTCCGGTTTTGATAGCGTACTGCTCCGCCGGCAAGCCGAAGGCATCCCAACCCATCGGATGCAAAACGTGGCGGCCCTGCATTCGGAGGTAGCGCGCGGTGATGTCCGTGGCGGTGTAGCCTTCCGGATGTCCCACGTGCAGCCCAGCGCCGGAGGGGTACGGAAACATATCGAGGATGTAATATTTCTCGATCGACTCGGGTGCCGCATCGCCGTGGCGCACGGAAAAGGGATGCTCCGCCGCGGGCGGTTCACCGGGATTAAAGGCACGAAACGTCTCCTGCGACTCCCAGTGCTGTTGCCAGCGGGGCTCGATCAAGTGAAACGGATATTGTCGCCGCATTTGTGACATCGCCGGCGGATAATGGAGAAAAGACCCGCGCGGGGCAATGCAAACTAACGCGAGGAGCGAAAGCTGATTTTTCGTATCCTAGGCGTTGACATACCCCTTGTTTTCCGGAAACATACCGGCGACTTAAGTATCCCCCATTTATGGAATTTGAAAGCTGGATCATCTGGATTATTATTGGTGCAATCTTTATTGTCGCCGAAATTTTCTCTGTCAGTTTCTTCGCCGGCCCCATTGGGCTCGCCTGTCTAGTAGCAGCGGTTATTAATAAAGCTGGTGCCACCGCAACCTGGCAACTGCTTGGTTTTAGCGTCACTTCAGTCGTTTTACTGCTCGCTGTCCGACCCATTTGGAAGCGCATGATGGAGAACATGTCGGATAAAGAAGTCAGCGGCATCGACGCCTATGTCGGCAGGCAGGGCAAAATTACGGAAACAGTTGACCCACAAGCCGAAACCGGACGCATTAAAATTGGCGGTGAAGACTGGCGGGCCGTCTCCGATAAAAGCATTATCATTGAAGAAGGATCTTTGGCCACGGTGATCCGCATTGAAGGCTCCAAGGCCGTCGTTAGTGTAAGTGAAAACCCCTAATAGAAAGTAATAATAATGGAATATTCCCTAACTCCAATGTTTGGCGCCTCAAATTTTCACCTTGCCTTGGCAGGCGTCTTGGCAGTCGTCGTGATCTCGGCAATATTGATGTGTGTCAAAATTGTCAAGCAGGCCGAATGCATGGTAGTCGAACGATTTGGAAAATATAAGGACACCCTACACGCCGGCATCAATTTCATCATCCCGGTGATGGATAAACCGCGCGCAATCCACTGGCGCTCCAAGCGTACGGATATCAGCGGCATCGAATACGTGATGACCGTGGAGAAGACCAACATTGATTTGCGGGAGCAGGTGTTTGATTTCGCCAAGCAAAACGTGATCACGAAGGACAACGTGACCATCGAGATTGATGCAATGCTGTATTTCCAGATCACCGACGTGACAAAGTCCATGTATGAAATCGCCAACCTACCCGATGCCATTGAGAAACTTTGCAAAACCAGCCTGCGTAATGTGGCGGGTAATCTGACCTTGGATGAGTGCCTGACCTCGCGCGACAAAATCAACGGTGAGCTTCTGGTAATCATGGACGAAGCAACCGACAAGTGGGGCGTGAAAGTCAACCGAGTGGAGCTCAAGGACATCACCCCGCCGCGTGACATCCAGGAGGCAATGGAAAAACAAATGCGCGCCGAACGCGATCGCCGCGCCGTGATTCTCACCGCCGAGGGCGAAAAGAAGTCAATGATTCTTGAGGCCGAAGGTATCCGAGAATCCCAAATCAGACGTTCCGAGGGTCAGAAACAATCCGCCATTTTGATCGCGGAAGGTGAAGCCAATGCGCGCATCAAAGTGGCCGAAGCAGAAAAAGATGCCATCGCGCTGCTCACCCAAAGCCTCTCCGGTACCAAGAGCGATCCCGCGCAATACCTCATTGCCGTCCGCTACCTGGAATCGCTGCAGGCGATGACTTCCGGCAAAGACAACAAAGTCGTCTACGTGCCTTACGAGGCCACCGGCGTCATTGGATCGCTCGGCGGCATCAAGGATCTGCTCAGCGGCATCGGCAAATCCTAGTGCCCACTCCCGTTGTCATCGCCACGGGAAACGCGCACAAGGCGAAGGAAATCCAGGCCCTACTCGGGCCGGATTTCGCCTGCCGTACCTTAGCCGATTTCCCTGATGCCCCCGAGGTGGAAGAAACCGCCCGCACCCTCGCCGGCAACGCCGCGCTCAAGGCGCTTTCCCTCGTTAACTGGCTCAAACAAAACGAGGACTGGCAAAAAGGCTGGGTGCTCGCCGATGATTCCGGCCTCGAAGTGGATGCGCTCGACGGCGCGCCCGGCGTGCGCAGCGCCCGCTACGCCGCCACCGATTCACACGCGGGAAACACCCCCGACCAAAAAAACAACGCCAAGCTCTTGCACGAACTTTCCGGCCAACGAAAACACCACCGCGCCGCGCGCTTCCGCTGCGTAATCGCGCTGGCCCGCGCGGGGCAATACGGAAAGCCGGAAATTTTCCACGGCGTATGCGAAGGACAAATCACTGAAGAACTGCGCGGCGAACACGGCTTTGGCTACGATCCCCTCTTCCTACCCGAAGGCCACACCCAAACCTTCGGCGAACTCGGCGAGCCCATCAAAAGCCAAAACAGCCATCGATCCAATGCCTTGCGGCAACTAAAAGATTGGCTGGAGACTCGGTAGGGACACGCTGCGCGTGTCCACGGACGCGCACAGCGCGTCCCTACCATCACACCTTCAATCCCTCCAACGCATCCCCCAAACTTCCAAGCCCATCGCCGCCGGGATTGGGGTTCAGCGTTTTCTTCAAATACTCCACCGCATCGGGAATGCGCTGCACGGTTTGCGGCAGCGTGGCGCCGCACGCATTGGGATGGCCGCCGCCTTGCAGCAGCTTGGCAACCGGAAGCGCTTCGCCATTGCGACTGCGCAAGCTCACACTCACCGAACGATTGCGCGTCACCGCCGTGAGAATCACCGGCTGAGTCGTGATGCCTTCGGTCAACATTTGATGCACCACTGCGTTGGTGTCGCCAATCGGCGATTCGATCATCGCCACCATGTCCGACAACGGCGTGATGTGCGCCTTGGCGTATTCGTAGCCAATCGGATTTTCAATCCGCCGCCGCGTGGCAATCACTTCGATGAGCGGATGATCCACCAACGACTCCAAATCGCCCTCGATGAGCTTGGCGATATTCCAAAACATGTATTGTTTGATAAGGCTGCCGTAATCGATGGACTCCGTAAAATGCGGATCGTCCGTGAGAAACAAATCGCCCACGTTCGTAAAATGCACGAGCCGATCGAGCTTCTCATTGCCGAGGCCGTGCTCTTTGCAAAGCTCGTAGCAGAGCAGGCTCGCGGACTTGGAATGATCAAGAATGAGCCGCGCGCGTTGCGGCTCCACGTCGGTTTGGTGATGGTCGACGATCAACCAATTATCGCGGTCCATCCGTTTGGAGAAATTGAGATCGCACACCCACCCGCAGTTTTCGCGCAGCGGACGTCGTTCGAAGTTGCTGTAATTCCACGCCTGCAACAGCGTTTGTTGGTCGAACAAATGGTTCGCCAAGCGCTGCAGTAGGTGGCCGGACACAAATCCATCCAAGTCACTCTCGTGGGTAATGACCACTTGCGGTTGAGGTAAATCGCTCATCGGCGCGAACCTAACGGGCGCGCCAGCCTTCGCCAATCGTTATTTTCTTTTCCGCGCAAAACTCTTCCCGCATACTCGTCGTTTATGAGTCTATTCAATTTGAACAATGAAGTCGCCGTGGTCATCGGAGCCACCGGAGCCCTCGGCGGCGCCTGCGCCCAAGCCATGGCCGAGGCGGGTGCCAAGATCGCCGTAGCCGGTCGCAATGCCGAACGCGGCAAAGCGCGCGTAAAAGAAATCACCGCCGCCGGCGGCACCGCGCAGTTTTTCGCCTGCGACGCGATGGATCCCGACAGCCTCAAAAGTTGCCACGAAGCCATAACCGAAACCCTCGGAGCACCCACAATTTTGCTAAACGCCGCCGGCGGTAATCACCCCGACGCCACCGTCACGCCCGAGATGCCCTTTGAAAACATCCCCCGCCCCGCTTGGGCGAAGGTGTTCGACCTCAACCTCGTGGGCGGATTTCTCCTCCCGTGCCAGGAATTCGGCCCCGCGATGTGCGAGCGCGGCAAAGGCAGCATCATCAACATCGCCAGCGTCACCTCGCATTTGCCGCTCTCCAAAGTGATCGCATACTCCGCCTCCAAAGCCGCCGTGCTCAGTGCCACCCGTTTCCTTGCCCGCGAATGGGCGACGAAAGGCGTGCGAGTAAACAGCATTACCCCCGGATTTTTCCCGGCTGAGCAAAATAAAAAACTACTTTTCAATGAAGACGGCACGCCCAGCGAAAGGGCACTGTCCATCTTTGGTCACACGGCCATGGGCCGTTTCGGCGACCCGACCGAACTGGCTGGCGCGGCGGTCTATCTCGCCAGCGACAAAGCTGCGAGTTTTGTGACAGGCTCTGACATTGTAGTCGATGGCGGTTTCTTGTCGCAGACAATTTAAGGCCGGTAGAGACACGCTCTGCGTGTCCGGGACGCGCACAGCGCGTCCCTACCAAAATGAACACCTTTTCCAAAATTGCCAAAACTGAAACTTCGTTGACCGACGAACAAGTCAACGAAGTTGTCGCGCAATCGTTGCCCTCGGCGGAGTATGCCGGCAAAAAAGTTTTACTCATTGTTCCCGATGCCACGCGCACGGCTCCCATCGGCCAACTTTTCAAAGCCATTCACGCACAAATCGGCGACAGCGCGGCCCAGCTCGATGTGATGATCGCGCTGGGCACCCATCACGCGATGACCGAGGAAGCCATTTGCGAGCGGCTGGAAATCACGCTCGGTGAACGCCACGACCAGTATGCCGATGTCACGTTTCACAATCACGAGTGGGACAACCCTAATGCCATGCGCAATCTCGGTACCATCCCCGCCCGCACGATTGAGGAACTCTCCGGCGGTCGCTTTAAAATGGATGTGCCGGTGGAAATAAATCGTAAGATTTACGATTACGATCAAGTGATGATTCTTGGGCCTGTATTTCCTCACGAAGTGGTCGGCTTTTCCGGAGGCAATAAATATCTTTTCCCCGGCATCAGCGGGCCGGAGGTGCTGAATTTTTTCCATTGGCTCGGTGCGGTGGTCACCAACCCCATGATCATCGGTAGTAAATGGACGCCCGTTCGCAAAATTGTCGATCACGCAGGAACCATGGTGGACATCGAAAAAACCTGTTTCTGCATGGTGGTGCGACCGGATAAATCACTGGCCGGACTTTTCTTTGGCACACCCGAAAGCGCATGGGACGCCGCCAGCGATCTCTCTGCGCACGAACACATCACGTACAAAGAGTGCCCCTTTCACACCATCGTGTCCTGCGCACCCACTATGTACGACGACCTTTGGGTGGGCGGCAAATGTATGTACAAACTCGAGCCCATCCTCGCCGACGGCGGCGAACTCATCATCTACGCGCCCCACATCACCGAGGTCAGTTTTTCCCACGGCGACATCATCAAGCAGATTGGATATCACTGCTCCGCGTATCTCCAGCATCATTGGGAACGCTTCAAGGATTTCCCGTGGGGATTGCTCGCCCACTCCGGCCACGTGAAAGGCATTGGCGCCGTCGATGAAAACGGCAACGAACAACCGCGCGTCACCGTCACGCTCGCCACTGGCATTCCGGAAGAAGTTTGCAAACAAATCAACCTCGGCTACGTCGATCATCGCACGATCAACATCGAGGACTACGCCAACCGCGAAGACGAAGGCGTTTTCCTCGAACGCAAAGCAGGCGAACGGTTGTACCATCTCCAGAAACGCCCTGACTGGGCGGGCGGCACGGACGGTTGACATCTCTGCGCGCGCTCGGCATCGTCACCCGCATGTCCTCCGTTTCCGAAGAACAAGTTTCTTTCTTTCAAGAATATGGCTACCTCATTGTGCGCGGCCTATTTGATTCCGATGAGGCGGATATCCTCCGCGCCGCCGCGCATGCTGATCAATCTTTCAAGGACAACGCCTACGATCTCAAGGACGGCGAAGGCGGCAAGGCGCAACTCGTGCTATGGAATTCTGCCGGCGAAGATCTCTGGGGTTCCATCGCTCGCAGTGAGCGCATCGTCAACACCATGGAAGCACTGCTCGGCGATGAGGTATATTTTTACCACAGCAAGATGAGCATCAAACAACCGCGCACCGGCGGCGCGTGGAGTTGGCATCAGGACTACGGCTACTGGTACCAAAACGGCTGCCTTTGGCCCGATATGGGCTCCGCTTTTATTGCAGTCGATCCCAATACTCGTGCAAACGGCTGCCTGCAAGTATTGAAAGGCTCTCACAAATTAGGCCGCCTCGAACACGGGGAATATGGCGACCAAACCGGCGCAAATCCCGAGCGCACCGCCGAAGCCATGAAGATAATGGAAACGGTGTATGTTGAACTTGCCCCTGGCGATACACTCTTCTTTCACAGCAACCTTTTGCACCGCTCGGACCAAAACACCTCTGAGCATCCGCGCTGGTCACTCATATGCTGCTACAACACCAAACACAACAACCCCTACAAAGAATCACACCATCCTTTTTACAGCCCCATTGAGAAACTACCTGACACCGCCATCAAAGAAATGGGCAGCAAACTTTTTGAAAAGAGCGCGGATTTTTGGAACCCTGCTGAAGATGCTACCACCGGTTCGGGCGAAAAATCCGACGCATGAATCTCAACATCCATTCCCCTCTCCCTGAGCGCAAAGACTGGCGTATTGGCTGCGTTGGCAGCGGCTTTATCATGAGCGATTGCCATCTTGTTGCCTATCGCAAAGCCGGCTTCAATCCCGTCGCCATTGCCGGTCGCACAAAGGACAACGCAGCGAAGTGTGCGAATGAACATGCCATCGACACCGTTTTTGACTCCATTGATCAATTGCTCGATGATGAATCCATAGAAGTGCTTGACCTCGCCGTGCCGCCGCACAAACAACTCGAGACCATCCAAGCCGCCTGTGCGCGCGGCACCGCCAAAGGCATCCTCGCGCAAAAACCGCTGGGCACCAACTACGCCGAAGCCGTCGCCGCAGTGGAAGCCTGCGAAGCAGCCGGCATCGTATTGGCCGTGAACCAAAATATGCGGTACGACCAATCCGTGCGCGCCGCCAAAACGCTGCTCGAAAACGGTACGATCGGTGAGCCTGTGCTGGCCACACTCGATATGCGCGGAATCCCTCATTGGAAACCTTGGATAAAAGAACAGGGTTGGGTCACGCTGCGCATCATGTCCATTCACCATATCGATACCTTTCGGTATTGGTTCGGCAATCCCGAGCGCATATTTTGCAGCACGCGAACGGATCCGCGCACAGATTTCCCCCACACTGACGGCATCGCCAGCTACATCCTCGAATACAAAAATGGCCTGCGCATCATCGCCATTGATGATACGTGGACCGGCCCCGCACGCGAAGGCGCGCCAGCCGACATCGGCATCCAATGGCGTATCGAAGGCCTCGACGGATTGGCTATAGGCGACATCGGCTGGTGTCACGATCCATACACCACTCCATCGAGTATTCGGTACGCTACCAAGGGTGACAAAGAATTTCACACGCCACACTGGGAAGAAAGCTGGTTCCCAGACGCCTTCATCGGCACCATGGCACAACTGCTCATCGCACTGGAAACCGGCGAACAACCCGCTATCGATGGGCGAGATAATTTGGATACTATGGCGTTGGTGGAAGCAGCGTATTTGAGTGCCGAAGAGCATCGCGCTGTTTCTCTTAAAGAAATCACAAAGGGATAATTTATGAAATTGGGAATGATAAACTCTGCTTGGGAACAGCACGGCATCGGGCTGGTAGATGGGCTGCACAAGACGAAGGAGCTGGGCTTTGACTGCGTAGATGTTTTTCAGGATCCACTCGACGATAATGCGGAAGACCGCATTGCGATGGTGAAGCAAACCTGTGATGAATTGCAGTTGCCGATTATCAGCGTAGTTGGAGTAAGCGTGGGGCTCATTGATTTTAACCCAAGCGTGCAGAAATTTCATCTCGAACGCTGCAAGCGTTATCTCGATATGGGTGTCACGCTGGGCGCAAAAAACTACCTACTCGTGATTGGCGAATACATTTGGCAAAAGGAAGTGATTCCTCCCGCTGAACAGTGGCAATGGGCCGTGGAGCATTGCCAAACGCTTGGCGATTATGCGGCGGAGCGAGACTTGGAGATTGTCATCGAGCTAGAGCCGTTTGACCTGTCTCTCATTAATACCATTGGCGAGATGGATCGTTTCTTGACTGACGTGAATCGCCCCGCAGTGAAGGCGAACATCGATATCAGCCACATGGTGCTGAGCGACAGTCCTCCCGAAAGCCTCGCCGCCCTCAAGGGCCGCTCCGGACACGTGCATATTTCTGATTGCGACGGCGAAGTGCACGGCGACCTCCCGCCTGGTCGCGGCGTGGTTCCGTTCGCGCCCTACTTGCAGGCGATCAAGGATTTGGATTTCGATGGCGCAATTAGTTTGGAACTGGAGTACGCGCCCGATCCCGCCAAGATCGTCGAATGGGTTGCCGAGGCCTATTCCGCTACGGACAAATTAATGGCTGAAGTAGATTTACGAAATTGACGATGCACGAAAACTGGCGACAACAATTTCAGGAACT
This sequence comes from Verrucomicrobiota bacterium, assembly GCA_028872645.1. GTDB lineage: Bacteria > Verrucomicrobiota > Verrucomicrobiia > Limisphaerales > UBA1100 > JACNJL01. The sequence goes on along the minus strand of JAPKDK010000078.1, from coordinate 2,387 downwards.
ATTTTCCACCGGCGTGAAACGCTACGAAGCGGGACGGCACAGTCCCGAATCGATGTTCGAAACAGAGGACACTATCTTTCTCGAATCCATCGGTTGCAGCGCGTTGGAGATGTTTGATTTTTGTGATGACTACGTGCGATGGGGCGATGTAATTTACGACCATGTGGAGGAACTGCAAGCCGTGCGCCTCGATCATTTTCAGAATACGCTAAATGGCAAACCCGCCGAGCACCGTATGGACATCGATGAATTCCCCACAAAATCAGCTGAAGTGGAAGGTATCGCCTGGCTCCCGCGCCTCATCACCAAGGCCCGCGCGAAGCTCGCCGGAAGTTTGCCAGCCGACCTCATGTACGGCTGAGGCGGCGACCGCCAGTTCTTCCGTGAGAAGAACGTCAATCCAGCCAAACTCCTAAGTGTCACCCTTGCTGCCGGCAAGAACGATCAGCAAGTCATCGATTACGTGAAAAGTTGCGCTGATATTTAATCCGCTTGGCAGCCATTTGCACTCGCAAAGGCATGGTCTTCTACAATGCGCCCGTTGATAAGGTGCTCCTGAATGATGCGCTCCAATACTTCAGGCGTGCAGGAGTGGTACCAAGTGCCCTCCGGATACACCACCGCCACCGGCCCTTGCAGGCACACGCGAAGGCAATTTGCCTTAGTGCGAAATACCTTTGGCTCCACGCCCACAAGGCCAAGTTCCTTCAGCCGGTTTTTTAAAAAATTCCACGAGGCCAAGCCGACTTCCTTGTCGCAGCACTTGGCCTCGGTTTGGTCGGCGCACAAAAAAATGTGCCGTTGATATTTTGAAAGGCCCAGCGTCTCGGTGGTTTTTTGAAGTTCGCCCATGATCAACCGGCGTACTCCTCGTCCTGCTGAATCTCGCTGAGCACCCAGTCAAAATCGCCGCTAGTCAGTTTGCTGCCGCAGTATTCGCATTCGCCGGCCATGGTAATATTGAGCTCGGCGGCACAGTTGGGACAGACGGCATCGCCTTTGGTATTCTCGGCCGCGCCACGGCCACGGACAAAAGTCCAGTATTCACTGAATTGGGTGCGTTTCTTTTTGCTGCCGCACACATGATTGCCTTGAGCATCCTCGGTGTAATCAACCATCGACGCCCGGAGACGGCAGGTGATTGCATCATAAAACTTGTCGGACCGGATCTTCACCAACTCCATGTCATCCAGCGCCACTTCCTTCAACACGTTGCGGAGGTTTTGGCGTTGGTATTCTTCCACCCAATACTTGTGATTTTGATACAAGCTGTCCGTTTCAAACGGCCGCAGCACGGCCAGATCCTGCGCACCCCAGGCAGTTTGCAAGGTGTGGTAGATATGGCGGAAGCGCGCGACGATCTTTTCAAAATCCAATCCCGGATGCGCCTCCACTAGTAGGATACGGCGGGTCTCCAATTCAGGATCGAATACCGTGGGGAATTCAAAACCCACATCATCAGCCTTGCTAGTGAGTGCGGGACCGACATTGCGGCGGTCCAGTTCCACAATGCCTGTGACAAACCAATGATGCTCGCCACGCGTGTATTGGTTTCCGCAATGCGGGCAGGTGCCGTCTGGCTCCGGCTCCAGCGGGCTGCCGCAGCCCACACAGCCCAGCGCGCTGATGCGTTCGGGTTCCGGGCTCAAGGCTCCCGCCCTCCGGCTGAGATGCCAGACTTGCCGCGTATAGATGGCGCTCTCTTTTTCGCCGCTCACCTCGGTGAAATTAGCCTCATAACTGAGTCGTACTGAAGCAATTTCATTTGGCCCCGCCGGCACGTCCAGTTCATCCACGGTGAGGCCTCCCACCACCACGCCATGAACATCAGTGAGCGAGGAATGGAGGCCTTCCAGCCATCCGCGTGCGCCATCATCAAGGTACTGGCTGTAGCGCGCCAACTGGCCCGAGCCACGGGCCTCGTGGATTTTGGAAAATAACGAGTAACTAAAATCACGAAAGAGCACCTCGGAAAAATTTTCGTCGTGCGCCCGTAATGCATCCCATTCTAACGCAGGCTGTGGCTCGGGCGTTACCCTGATGGAACTTTGCTCATTCGATTTCGACTTATAACAAAAAAATCCGACAATTCCTGTAATCGGCAGGCCAATGTACGGGTAGTGGATACAAAACCTTATCCAATAAACAATCAGTTCACCACCTCCTCCTCCGCCACCGCCGCCGCCGCCACTACTACTGCCTCCGCCACCGCCGCCACTGTAGCCACCGCCGCCACCCAAACGTGCCCAGAGTTCCGGGGCGAGCCATGCCGCCACCAAAAAAACGAATGCCCAAAAGCAAAAACGCCGCCATGCTTCCGGATGAGTTCGTAAATGGTTCATCAGTGAATACGGGGTACGTTGGAAAGTTCGTCGATGTCATCTTCC
>JAPKDK010000373.1 GCA_028872645.1 Verrucomicrobiota bacterium | reverse complement strand
ACAAAATCTTCAATAAATCGGCGCGCACGTTTGTCGGCAAGCAGTCGATCCACCTGCTGTTCGATCTTAAAGTCATCAAGATGGTCATGTTCACCCGACAGCGCAATCAACTGTGCATCCGGTGGGCCGTTCCATAGGAAGTAAGACAGACGGGAGGTGAGGTCGTAATTATTGGATCGGCGCAGATATAAAAAACGTGGGTCGCTTAGTATCGTGACGATTGAGCTTCGCAATGCTTCAAGATCACTGCTGCCAGCGGCAATCTCTTCGTCCCATATCCTGTCGATATGAATCGCGTCGGCTTTGGACAAGGGCCGTCGCCAAGCCCGTCCCGCAAACAACTTCAACTTACCGGGCATTTCCTTTCGGTTCAGTTTTCCACCGGTTAAGAATGGCTGGATGGCAGGTGGGGGCCAACTTTCAGAGAACGGCGTTTCAAACTCCACCTTTTCGATGACCACGTGGCCATGCGTTTTCATTGCGTCTGGATATATCGCGGGCCCCTTTGCTTCATTGCCGTGTGTGCCGTTGTTTCCATTTGCCGAAGGAATTAAACCGTGTGTATGGCCGAACGCCTTGATCCATTGTTCATCGGGCCGCACAAGGAAAATTGGTTCGGTGATCGCAAATCGCGCAGGCAGTTTAAAGCCTACGAGCTTGTTGTGATTCACAATGGACAGCGTGCGGAACTTCAGCCAGTAACCGGGGCTTCGATCTTCGGCTTCAATGGGATCGGAAACCACGCCGAGGTGATCTTCCAGGGCGCCGAACATTTCAAATTCCTGCGGGCCTTGTTTGACAGGAACGGTGATCGGATCCACCAACTTGTAAGGATGGTCCCCGGACTGATCCATGTACACGCCGATTTCCTGCGGCGTGCGAGCGGCACCCCGTTGTTCAAATTTTCTATATTCAGCAGCTAACGCACTCTCTGCAGGGAGTGGAGTAATATTGATACGATGAGGAGTTAAGCCGTCTCCATAGCGAGCGCTCACCTGCAGAGGTCCCGCCGGTAGGCGAACTCCCAAAAATGCCGGTTGATGCAGGGTTCCGGTAAATTCACGTCCACCCAAATTCAACTTCAGTTCCTGTGGCGGTTCCGGAGGTTCCCGCACAAACTGTTTACCAGGTTCCAAGAGAGCCTGAATTTCCGTCACGTCTAGAGCTCGATTGTAAAAACAGACCTCATCCATCTGCCCCTTGAAAAGCCGGGAGCCCTGTATCCGGCCAATGTGCAAAGCCATCGTCGGATTGTCTAAATTAGTAGGCGCAACGGTTCCGGACGCGACCTCAAAACCGTTGACGTACAAGCGTGTTTGATTTTCCTCACGTCGCACCACCGCCGCCACGTGCTGCCAAGTGTTCACCCGGATGATGCCTGGTTTCGAAGCTACGGTCCCATTGCCTTTGTTGGCAGGATTGACTGTCTCAATCCGCAACACACCCCCTTGCAGCATGTCCATATACCATCCGTGAACCAAGTTGTAGCGGCCCAGGCAAACGATACCCGCCTGCCGCAACTCGCTTGGATTTATCCAGGCAGCCACGGTGAAGTCTCCTTTCCCCACATCCATTGATGGATTGCGCTGGATCACTACCGAATCATCATTCCCGTCCAGAGAAATTGCTTTCCCTTCCTTCCCTATCGGTGAGTCGACAAACGTTGCGCCTCCCACGAGCTTGCCCGTCGTTTCCTTACGCTTGGACTCACTCTGGGCATCTCCGTTTAATCCCCAGGCACCCACCAGTCCCTGTTCTAATTTTGAAGAATCCGGATTGAGCACCACATTCGCCGGTGGGTTTAAGAGAACGTCTACCTGGTAGAGGCCCTCCTTCGGGATTTGCACGGTGCGTGGCTTGGCTAAATTTTTTAACACCTCCTGACCGGGAACCGCTTTGGCTATAGCAAATCCAGGTTTGATCAGAAAATGCTCTCCATACCCGTAGGTTGGCGGCTCATTGCGTAAGGTTAACTTGATCCGGAATCTGCCCTTGCTCCTGTTTTCACGCAGGAACATTCGGTATTCGTGCTTGGGTGGTATGGGGATCTCGAAATCATCGCCGATCCACTTTGGCCCTTCGTACAACCGCCGATGCCCCAGATAAAGATAGTTGTCCCCCGCCCAGTGGCATTTTTCCCAGTCGTTCCCCGCGATG
>JAPKDK010000077.1 GCA_028872645.1 Verrucomicrobiota bacterium | reverse complement strand
TTGGGTTTTATCAACATATGGCGCACGAGGGTTACAAGCCGCGCTTCGCGCAATCAACTATCATTTACGAAGGCGGCGCACTGCCCAATTACGAGGGCCACATCATTGCCGGCATGGCGTTGGTGAATCGCGTGCAGGCGAGCAAGCTCTACGCCGACGCCTCCACCTTCCGCACCGTCGACACGCCGCCGATGGTCACCACCGACGACCGCTGGTTCCGCATCGTCGACACCAAAGCCGGCCCTGACGGCGCGATCTATTTCGCCGACTGGTACGACAGCCGCCTGAGCCATCTCGACCCGCGCGACACTTGGCACAAAAATAGCGGCCGTATCTATCGCATGCACGCCAAGGGAGCGAAGCCCGCCAAGCCCGCCGACCTCGGCAAGCTCTCCAGCGGCGAACTCATCAACGTCCTCAAGCACCCCAACAAGTGGCATCGCCAAACCGCCCAGCGTTTGTTGGCCGACCGCCGCGACAAATCAATCGTGCCCCGCCTCACCAGCTTGATGATGAAAGGCGACGACCAGTTCGCGCTGGAATGTTTCTGGGCCATTAACCACAGCGGCGGTTTCAACCCGCGCCTCGCCGAGCACACCCTCACCCACTCGCACCCGTTCATCCGCCACTGGACCATCCGCCTCCTCGGCGACGACCACCTCATGACTCCATCGCTGCGCACCAAGCTTGTCATGCTGGCAAAAATCGAGACCAACGCCGAAGTCCGCAGTTGCCTTGCAGCCTCATGCAAACGATGGGCTGCCAAGGACAGTTTCCCCATCATCGCCACCCTCATCAGACGCGACGAAGACGTGAATGACAAACACATCCCGCTGCTTCTCTGGTGGGCCATCGAAAACAAAGCCGTTAGCGACGGCCCCGCCGTGGCCAAGCTGCTTGCTGATAAGTCCATTTGGAAAACCTCGATGATGCAGAGCCATATCGTGAAACGCCTCGGCCAACGATTCACCGCGGAACGCACCGCCGCCAACCTAAAAACCGCCGCCAAGCTGCTTGCCCTCGCCCCCACCGATGCCGACCGCGACCAACTCGCCGCCGGAATGGAAGAAGGACTCCGTGGCAACGCCGTGCAAAACCCGCCCAAGACGCTGCTCAACGAGACCCTCAAACTATGGGAATCCCGCCCGCACACGCCGCAACTCATCAGCTTCGCTACTCGGCTCGGCCTGCACGAAGCCATGGATGAAGCCATCGCGCTGGTGAAAAACCCAAAGACCTCTGCCAGCGAGCGGCGCGCGTTGACCCAACTACTCTCCGAGCGCCGCAGTGCCAACGCACTCAAACTATTGCTCGGCCAATTCGAGGCCGAGAAAAACAGTAAACGCCGCATTGAGCTGATGACGGCGCTTCAGCGTTTCAACAACAACTCGGTGGGCACGGCTTTGCTAGCGCGCTACGCGGGCATGCCGCAGAGCGAGCGCGAGTTGGCGCAGAATATTTTAAGCAGCCGCGCGAATTGGTCGCTGGAATTCATCCAAGCCATCGACGCCGGAAAAATCAAGCGCGAGGACGTACGCCCCGCCACGGTGTTGGCCATGCAAAGCCACAAACAAAAGGCCATCAACGCGCTCGTGAAAAAACACTGGGGCCAGTTGCGTCAAAGCACCGAGGCCAAGCAACAACGCATGAATGCGGTAGCCGCATTAATTGCCGAGAACAAAGGCGACGCAAAGGCGGGCAAACTTGTTTTCGCAATCGCCTGCGCCGCGTGCCATCGCCTGCGCGGCCAAGGCGGCAACATCGGGCCGAGCCTTGATGCGTATCAGCTCAACAACCCCGGCTTTCTCATCCCCGCCGTGGTTGACCCCAGCCTCGGCATCCGCGAGGAGTACGCCGGCTTCAACGTCGTCACCAAGGACAATCAACGCCTCACCGGCTTCATCGCGCAGAACGCGCCACAGTTCATCGTGCTGCGCGACCTCACCCAAAACTCCATCACCCTCCCCCGCAACGAAATCAAAGATTTACAGGCGATGCCCGTCTCGCTCATGCCCGAGGGCATCCTCGACGCACTGACGCCGCAGCAGGTACGGGACTTGTTTGCGTTTCTGATGGGCAAATAGCCAGAGTTTGGATACCGTCCGCCCTCCGATGGCATTCATTAACGAACATTATTTGAAACTGCAGGCGGGTTATCTCTTCCCCGAGATTAGCCGTCGCGTGAAGGAATTTACCGAGTCCAACCCCGTGGCCGCCGCTCGGCTCATTCGCTGTGGCATAGGCGATGTGACCGAGCCGCTGCCGCCTGCTTGCACCGAGGCGCTGCACGCCGCCGTGGACGAAATGGCCGACCGCGAAACCTTCAAAGGCTACGGCCCGGAGCACGGCTATGATTTTCTGCGCGAGGCAATTTCGGAAAATGACTTTCAATCGCGCGGTGTGAATGTGACAGCCGATGAAATTTTTGTGTCCGACGGCGCCAAGTGCGACACCGCGAACATCCTCGACATTCTCGGCCACCAAAACCGCATCGCCATCACCGACCCCGTTTACCCCGTTTACCTCGACACCAACGTGATGGCCGGCCACACCGATACCGCCGATGATGCGGGTCAATACGGCGGCATCATTTACCTGCCGTGCACTGCGGAAAATAATTTCGTTCCGGCCACCCCAGATGAAAAGGCGGACATTATTTATCTGTGCTACCCCAACAACCCCACCGGTGCCACCGCCACCCGCGAACAACTCGCCGGATGGGTGGCGTACGCGAAAGAAAACAACACGCTAATTTTGTTCGATGCCGCGTACGAGGCGTTCATTCAGGATGCCGAGGTGCCACATTCGATTTATGAAATCGCCGGCGCGCGCGAATGCGCCATCGAGTTTCGCAGCTTTTCCAAAAACGCCGGCTTCACCGGCACTCGTTGCGCCTTCACCGTGATTCCCAAAGAACTCACCGGCACCGACACCGAAGGCAACGCGCACAGTCTGCACAGCTTGTGGTCACGCCGCACCGCCACGAAATTCAACGGCGCCAGCTATCCCATCCAAAAAGCCGCCGCCGCTGTGTACAGCGACGCCGGCAAAACTCAAGTGCAGGAACTCGTCACGCATTATATGGGCAACGCGAAAATCCTCCGCGAAGCCACCATCGCCGCGGGCTTGGAAGTTTTCGGCGGCACCAACGCCCCGTACATTTGGCTCAAAACCCCAAACGCCGCACCGAGCTGGAACATCTTTGACCGCGTCCTCAACGAAGCCGCCGTGGTCATTACCCCCGGCGCGGGCTTCGGCAACGCCGGCGAAGGCTACTTCCGCATCAGCGCCTTTAACAGCCGCGCGAATGCGGAAGAGGTCGCGGAGCGGATTGGGGCGATGGCGTGGTGAGTTTCAGCGTTCTTTCGCCAAGTCAAAACACGCCACCCCATTATCCATCCGCAAAACCAACTTCCCGCGGCTGAGCACCGGCGAGGGGCACCACATGGCGCGCACGCGTGCCTTGCCGATTTCGTAATGCGCCAGCGGGTCGGCGCGCAGCATCACCAACTCGCTCCCTTTTTTCTCAAAAGTGAACAGCCGACCATCGGCGATGAAAGGCGAAGATATGTTGCTTTGCCGTTTCTCCTTCCACTTCACCTTGCCGGTTTCCATCTCCACACACATTTGCGTGTCACCGCCGACGTGGTAAACATGGCCCTGGTAAATCACCGGCGTAGACTGTGTTCGCCGCGCCTCGAGCGGAATGTTCCAGAGCATCTTGGCGCCTATTGCGGAGATGCTGTAACCGGCCAGGCCGATTTTCTTGTCGCTGCTGTAAACCGTCATTCGATTTCCAGCCACCACCGGCGTGGAGTCGCCGCCGCCCTTCACCTGCCACACCAGCTTGCCGTCGGCGGGGTTCAGGCAAATCACTTCCCGGCCCGCGTTAATAATAAGAAATGTTTTGCCATCATCCTCCCAATGCACCGGCGATGAATTTCCGCCGCGCGCATCTTTGCTTTCCCACACCACCCTACCGGTCTTTGCATCCAGCGCGACCAACCTACCCGCCATCACGAACGCCTTCCCTTCCGCGACCAAAAATGATGATGCCACATTCTTGCCGGGAATAACCGCCGACCACACCGGCTTGCCCGTGACCGCATCCACGCAATACGCCTGCCGCGCACCCATGGCGTAAACCCGCCCATTGGCCACACACGGCGTACTCGACGACCGCCGCCCCGTTGGCTCGCCCGGCGCCTCCGCCTTCCATAGCGTCTTGCCGGTGATGGCATCCAAACACACCACCACATCCTGCGCCACCTTGCGCGTGACCGGCACCGCCTTGACCACTTGCGCCTTCACCGCATCGCTGAAACCCTGTTCGCCCAACCACTTTTTAAACGCCGCGTCATCCTCAAACCGATGCTCGCGCATCGTGGCCAGCTTCTGCAAATCCTTGACAGGAATCGCCGACTTACCTTTTTTGAAACGACTGGCGACCCAACTCGCCAACACCTGCTGCTGCTCCTTGTTAAAATTCTCCGCCACCCATTTGTCAATCCACTCCGTCAACTTCGCCCCGCGCAGACGCGGGCTGAGCCCCACCCGGTCCTTCTCCATTTTCGCCACCAGCTTGTCGCCCAGAATGGTCACCCCGCGATTGCCCAGCTTGCGCAACACCAAGTCATTGATGGCCCGCGTCTTCGTAGGCACATCCGTGTGCCACACCAGCGCCAGGTAAACCCGCTGGCCCGCCACCACCACGCTGCCGTGTCCGCCATCGTCATTGCTCGGGATAAACTCACTCACCCAAAGCCGCTTCAACCCCTCCTTCGGGAAGGCGCCGAGCAACGGCACGCCGTCGACCACCACGCCATTCCGGTTCGGCCCACGCCATTGCGGCCAGTCCGCCACAGTGGTGAAGGCCACAAAAAATGTGAGAAATAAAATGCGTTTCATGAAGGGGTTAGACTACCGCAGATTACGTTAAGATTCAATTCACAATGACCAATCGGCAAGGCCCAAGACGCAAAACCAAATTCGGTTTTAGTTATTCCTCGGAGCTTGGGTTTTGGGCTTTCGTCTATTACCCTCCCTCCCGTGAACCCGCTGCTACTGCTCGCCCTCGGCCTCGCCATTGTCCTTGGCGGAATTCTTTGGCTGCGGCTGCATCCGTTTCTCTCGCTCATCTTGGGTGCCTTCGCGGTGGGCGGCCTCACCTCCATCGATAATATCGAGAAATCGATGGCCGCGAAATATCACGGCGACTCATTTCGCTCAACCATCAACGAACGGGTCAAGGAACGCATCGGAGAATTAATAGAGAAGCGCGAGACGTTTGATGAACAGGCAATCCGCAAACAGGTCAAGCAGGAGCTCACATCTACCGAAAAGGATAAGTTAATAAACGCCGCCCAAGCCAAAGCCGAAAAATACGCGGACGACAACACCACCCTCAGCCGCATCACCGCCGCGTTTGGCTCCACTTGCGGCAAGATTGGTATACTCATCGCCATGGCCTGCGTCATTGGGCGCTGCCTTTTGGCGAGCGGGGCGGCGGAGCGGATTGTCCGCGGGGCGCTGTCGCTGGTCGGCGAACGCAATGCCGCGGTGGCATTTTGCGGGAGCGCGTTTGTGCTGGGCATCCCCGTTTTTTTTGACAGCCTTTTTCTGTTGGCCATCCCGCTGGTCAAGGCGACTTGGCTCAAGGTGCGAAAAAATTACGTGCTGTTCGTCGCCGCCCTCATGGCCGGCGGCACGATGACGCATTCGCTGGTGCCGCCCACGCCGGGGCCGTTGTTCGTCGCGGAGGAACTGGGCGTTAACCTCGGCACGATGATTCTCGTGGGCATGATCATCGGTAGTTGCTGCAGCGCCGTCGGCCTCCTGTACGCGCGCTGGCTGAACAATCGCATGGAGGTGCCGCTGCGCGAAACTCCCGAGGCGATGAAAAAACTCGAGGAACTGGCACGGCGTGACATCAACGAATTGCCGTCGCTCGGCATTTCGCTGCTGCCCATCCTGCTGCCGGTGGCGCTCATCAGCGGTATGACCATTTACCAAAGCAGCCTCGACCCCACGCAGGTTGCGCATCCCATTCTGATCCTGCTCGGCGACAAAACCGTGGCACTGTCTCTCGCCGCCGCCGTCGCCATGCTGCTCGCCGCCGTGCGCTTAAAAGACCGCAAAGCCGTGGCCAACCACGTGCAAGAATCGATGCTCGAGGGTGGGCTCATCATTTTAATCTGCTGCGCCGGTGGCGCGTTTGGCGCAATGCTGCAGCAGTCGGGCATCGGTCCGTTCATCAGTGAAATGACCGGCGACGAACCGCTCGACTTCGCGCTATTGCCGCTGGCGTTCGTCGTCACCGCCGTCATCCGAGGCGCGCAAGGCTCGGCCACGGTGGCGATGTTCACTGCCGTGGGCATCGTGGCCAGCCTCGTGCCGGACCTCGACGGCCTCTCGTATCATCCGGTTTACCTCGCCGTCGCCATCGGCTGCGGCTCCAAGCCATTCCCGTGGATGAACGACAGCGGCTTCTGGGTCATCAGCAAAATGAGCGGCATGACCGAAAAGGAAACCTTGAAAACGCTCACACCCATGGCCACGTTGATGGGCTTGACGGGTATCATCATCACGATGATCGCGGCGAGAATCATTCCGTTGAATTAATTTTTAATGAACACCAACACCACCAAGCGAAAACTCAACAACGGCGAAACGGTTTATGGCGCGTTCTTCCGCACGCCGGACACGAGCCTCGTGGAATTGCAGGGCTATCTCGGTTGGGATTTTCTCGTGCTCGACGGCGAACACGGCACACTCCAGCCGCGCGACGTCGAGGATCAATGCCGCGCCTGTGAATTGCACGGCGTGACGCCCATCGCGCGCGCGACCACCAACGAGCAGTCAATCATTTTGCGCTTCATGGACACCGGCGTGCAGGGCGCACTGATTCCATTCATCAACACCGCCGCCGATGCCGAGCGTGCCGTGCAATCCATCAAGTACCAGCCCCGCGGCCAACGCGGCCTCGCCGGCATCCGCGCCGCCGACTTTGGCCGCACCGGCCCACTGGGTGATTACGTGAAAAAAGCCAACGCCGAGACGCTGGTTATCGCCCAAATCGAAACCACCGAGGGCCTCGCCAATCTCGACGAAATCGTAAAGGTCGACGACGTCGATGTCATCTTCATCGGCCCCAACGACCTTGCCAATTCACTCGGTCACCCCGGCAACATCCCCCACCCCGACGTGCAGTCCGCGATGGAAAAAATCGCCAAGACCACCCTCGCCGCCGACAAGGTGCTCGGCCTCATGATTTACAACAGCGAAGACGCCCGCCACTGGCGCGACAAAGGCGCGCGCTTTATCACCGTCCCCTTCGAGGCCATAATGACCGCCGCGATGACAAAATTTTTGGAAGAATCAAAACAATAAATCCGCACGCGGAGACGCGGCGTTGTTAAAATGAAAACACTACTCGCCCTCACTCTCGCGGCCTTCACAGCAACCGCCGCTGAACCCTTCGACACCGTCATCGCCAACGGCCGCGTGATGGATCCCGCCACCGAACTCGACGCCATCCGATACATCGGCATTTCCGGCGGCGTCATCAAGTCCATTTCTAAGACACCGCTCAAAGGCAAGTCGGTCATCGACGCCAAGGGTCTCGTCGTCGCGCCGGGTTTCGTGGACATGCACCAGCACGGCCAAGGCCCGGAGGATTATCCATACAAGGCGATGGACGGCGTAACGACCGTGCTCGAGTTGGAGGTCGGCACGGCGGATGTTGATTTGTGGTACAAGCTGCGCGCGGGAAAAACGCCCATCAATTTCGGCGTAAGCATCGGGCACATCCCCGTGCGCATCAGCGTGATGGGCGACCGGCCGTCGTTCCTACCGCCAGCCAGCTCAAAGGGCGCCAAGCAACGCGCGACACCAAAACAGATTGCGGAGATTAACAAGAAGATTGAACACGGGCTGCGGCGCGGCGCGGTAGCGGTCGGCTTTGGCCTGCAATACACGCCCGAGGCCACGCAGTGGGAGGCGCTTGAAATCTTCCGCGTGGCGGCCAAGTACGATGCCTCGTGCCACGTGCACATGCGCAGCAAGGGGTTGGCGTCGGGGCTGAATATTTACACGGCGGTGCACGAGGTCATCGCGCTCTCGGCCATCAGCGGAGCGCCGGGGCACATCGTGCATATTCAAAGCACGGGCAATCTGACCACGCCGCGCCTCATCCAGATGGTTGCCGCTGCCAAGCAACGCGGGCTCGATGTGTCGTGCGAAGTTTATCCGTACACGGCGGGCATGACCGATATTAAATCAGCCATCTTTGACGCCGGTTGGCAGAAACGCGCCAACATCACTTATATCAATTTGCAGTGGGTCGCGACCGGCGAGCGGTTGACGCAAGCGACGTTTGAAAAATATCGCAAGCAAGGCGGTAAGGTCATCGTGCACGCCAACCCCGAGAGCCTCGTGCGCAAGGTGGTGGCGAGCCCGCACACGATGATCGCCAGCGACGGTTTCATGGGCCACCCGCGCAACGCCGGCTGCTACTCGCGCATCCTCGGCAAGTACGTGCGCGAGAATAAAGATTTGTCGCTAATGCTAGCGTTGAAAAAATGCTCACTGTGGCCCGCGCAGCGGCTTGAAAAATGCGCGCCGATTTTTAAGAAAAAAGGCCGCGTGCAGGTGGGCGCGGATGCCGACCTCATCGTTTTCGACGCCGCCAAAATCATCGACCACGCCACCTTCACCGACGCCGAAAAATTTTCCAGCGGCATTAAATACACGCTCATCCACGGCGTGCCCGTGGTGAAGAACGGCAAATTCCAGAAGGACGCCTTCCCCGGCAAGGCCGCGCGCGGGACGATTCGCTAATCACTTTTTCTTATCCATCAAATTCACCTTCGCCCGCAACGCAGCGAGGCCGAGGATTTGCTTGGGCGTAACGATGCGCGAAATGTTCAGGTAGTCGGGCTGCTCCTTGTCGTTTTGCGGATAGTTGAAAAGGGTGATTTGCGTGATGCCTTTTTCGTAAAGCGACGCCAATGCGACGAGGCTGGCAGCTTCCCCATCGCCTTTCAAAGTGATGGGGCAATCGTAGCCCAGTTCGCGCAGCATTTGCACGCAACGCCGCACATCCCAAACTTGCATTCCGGCAAGCGTTTGGCCCAGCAACATAAAGCGACGGCGGGTTTGAGTGCGATGAGATTTGTCATCGCTCAACGCAGTCCGGCCCAATCCACGGGGTGCAAAAGCAACGTACAGCACATCGCTTTTTTCCGCCGGGCCTTGTTGTAAATCGTTTTCCCCACCGGGCACTTTCAACTCGATCCGTTTGGGATTTTTCAACCCTGAACGATACGACAAATAAACGCCCAGCCGTATTTTTTCCTGACTGTCGAAATCAACCGATTCTAAGACCACCCCGTCCTTTTCAATTCTAGAAATACGTTTTCCATTCAACGGCACATCGTTTTCCGGCCATCCACCGAATGTTTTCTTTCGCATCAGCGCGATGGTTTCCTTGCCGACTTTTTGTTTTTCGGGTGCTAATTGCGTGAAGCTTTCCTGAATCTTTGTGTTGATCTCATCGGCGGGCAGCTTGTCGAACACTCTCAATTGTTCCGGTTCAAAAAGTTTTTCGGCGGTAATGGTGATGGGCGGCTCCGCGCCTTTGAGATGGCGATTGAACCAATTGAATGCCGGCACGCGCAGCGGTTGCGTATCGCTGTGACCTCCGGGCACGATGACGAGCCCGAGCTTGTCGCGCGCGCCGTGAAGGTCATAAATTTTTCGGGCGCCATTGAACACGCGCGTCACTCCATCGAGCGGGAAAATACGATCATCGTCCGTGTTGAGAATCATCAATGGCCGTGGGGCAACAAGCGCAGCCACTTGGCCGAAATCCCAGCGGTACGTGTTCACGTGAAACATACAGTCGCAATGTCCTTCCACCACCCCGTGCGCAAGGCGACCGCTGTTTGGGAAGCCGGCGTAGACGTGGTTTTTTAAATCCGCAATGCCGGCCACCGGCGCGGAAACTTTGATGCGTTCGTCGAGCACGGAAATCCACCAACTGTATGCGCCGCCGCCGCTGCGACCGGTGACGCCAAAGCGGTTCTTGTCCACGAACTTCAGCGTCTCCAAATAATCCAGCGCGCGAACGCAATTCCACGCCTCGACTGACGCCGATGAATAGCCGCGGGAATTCCACCACCACATATCGTGATTGTACGTGCCGTGATGGATGCCCTCAATTTCACCCAACTGCAGCGTGTCGATAACGAGACACACGTAGCCATTGCGCGCGAACCAAATGCCGTGGTGTTGATAGTGCACTTTGTTACCGTAGCTCACGCCATCCTTTTTCACGCGCCCGTGGCCGCACACGTAAAGAATCGTGGGCGCGGGTTTTTCGATGCCTTTGGGCACGTAAAGATTGCCGGTGACGTACAGCCCCGGCTTCGATTGGAAATGAACTTTCCAAACCTCAAACTCTGCGTGCTGCAATTTGCCGGTGACCGTCGCCTTGAGCGGCGTGCGCGGAGGCATCGGATCGAGCCCCAGCATCTCGTGCATTTGCCGGCGATATGTTTTCTTGCGGGCATTCCAGTCTTCAATTGTTTTGATTTCGGAAAGTGATTTTGCTGCAAGCCGATCGGTTTGATCTTTGAAATACGCGGCAAACATCTTATCGCCCGGCGTTTTGAAAACCGCCGCTCTCAGGGGCAGAAAAACAAACAACGCAAAAGTTACCAACATCGGGAATCGGATTAATGTATTCATATGACTCCCAAATTCATCGGACACAACACCAACCACGTCAAGCTCTGCCTACTCGACCTATTTTTTTGACCGGCTGAAACAATAAATCCGTGAGTCCGTGCGGATGAGCAACTTGCCGCCGACAATCGCCGGGGTGGCCATGCACATGTCTTCCTTGGGACTCAACCGATTGGCGCGAAGCAGTTTGAATTCGCGGCCGGCCTGGAGCACATAGGTCACTCCATTTTCATCGAGGAAAAAGATTTTGCCATTGTACGCCCACGGCGAGCTGGTAAACGCACCGCCCCGCGGCACTACCCGTTCAGGGCCGTATACGAGTTTGCCCGTCTTGGCCTCGTAACACGCCGCCAAGCCGCGATCCAACAGCACGTACATGAGATCACCATAAACGATTGTGGAAGGATTGTACGGCCCCGCACGGCGCTGGCACCACGCAACGTGTTCATTGGTGTCCTCATCGGATTCCAATGAGATGTCGCCCTTGGCACCGGGGCGAATGGCAAACATTGGTTTCCGGCGATCCCCCACGTATCCGGAAGTGATGTACAACAATCCAAATTTTGCATACGGCGTGGCGATGGTGATGGAGGAATTACCGCCGAATTGATACAGCGGCTTGCCGTCCAAATCGTACGCCCGATTTTTGCGCGAACCCGGCGTGATGATTTCCGTGCGTAGTTTGTTTTCCCAAATATATGGCGTGGACCAATTGCTCTTTTCGCCCTCACGCTTGACGCTCCAAATTTCACTGC